>DASZJM010000548.1:0-3242 GCA_035948165.1 Candidatus Methylomirabilota bacterium | reverse complement strand
CTTCCTGCTCAACGATCCCTATCACGGCAACAATCACCTGCCCGATCTGACCGTGCTGTTGCCCGTCTTCGTGGGCGAGCGGCTGGTGTTCTGGTCGATCAACCGGGCCCACCAGCACGACATCGGCGGCGCCACCCACGGCGCCTACAATCCCGGCGCGACCGAGATCTGGCAGGAGGGCATCCGCATCACCCCGCTCAAGCTCTACGACCAGGGTGAGCTGCGCGACGACGTGCTGCAGATGGTGGCCACCAACGTGCGCCACCCGCGCGACTTCCAGGGCGACCTGCGCGCCATGATGGGATCCGCCCGCATCGGGGAGCGCCGGCTGCTCAAGCTGGTCGACGACTACGGGATCGACGTCGTGCTCGAGACCATCGGCGAGATCCTCGACGGGGCGGAGCGGCAAGCCCGCGAGTGCATCCGCGGGTGGAAGGACGGCGTGTTCAAGGGCGAGGCGATCCTGGACGACGACGGCCACGGCGTCAGCGACGTCCACATCCGCGCCACCGTCACCAAGAAGGGCGACTCGCTCACCGTCGACCTCTCCGACTCGCACGCGCAGGTGACCGGCTTCATCAACTCGGCGTACCCCAACACGATGTCGGCGGTGCACATGGCGCTGGCCTACCTGATCGACCCGCGCACTCCGAAGAACGAGGGCACGTTCCGCCCGGTCACCGTCAAGGCGAAGGAAGGCACGGTGGTCTGGCCCTACCCGCCCGCGCCGGTGACGCTGTCGACCAACCACTGCGCGCAGGAGATCGCGGAGGCGATGATCAAGGCGCTCGCCCCAAGCTGCCCGGACCGCGTGCTGGCCGGCTGGTCGCGGCGCTTCCGCATCGCGATCTCGGGGACGAACCCACGCAACAAGCGCAAGTTCATCTGGCACCTCTTCCACGCGCGCGGGGGCGGCGGCGCCTCGTCGGCGGGCGACGGCTGGGAGACCGCGGGCGAGGGGCAGGCCGCGGGCGGCATCAAGTTCGGCTCGGTGGAGGTTGCGGAGACGCGCTTCCCGCTCTTCTTCAAGCGCCACGAGTTCCGGCCCGACTCCGCGGGCGACGGGCGCTTCCGCGGAGGTGTCGGCTCGGTGCTCGAGCTGCGCATGGAGACGACCGAGCCCGCGCTCGGCAACACCGCGGGCGACGGCGTCCGCTACCCGGCCTACGGGGTGCTGGGCGGCAAGGACGGGCTGCCCCATCGCTACCGCATGATCGCGCGCGGCAAGACGCGCGTGCTCAAGACCAAGGAGGTCGGGGTGCCGATTCCCCCCGGCGCGATGTTCCTGGTGGAATCGATGGGTGGCGGCGGCTACGGGCCGCCCGGCCGGCGCACCCCGGAGGCGCGCGCGAGCGATCGGGTCAACGGCTTCGTGTCCGGTCGGGCGCGGCGCCGGAGAAGCTGAGATGCTCCGCATCGGCGTCGACGTGGGCGGGACCTTCACCGACCTGGTCGGGGTGGACGACGCGGGCCGCGTCACGCTGGCCAAGTCGACCTCCACGCCCGCGGACCCCTCGATCGGAGTGATGGACGGCCTCGCGCTGCTGGCCACCGAGCTCGGCACCGACCTGGGTGGCCTCCTCGCCGACACCGGGCTGGTGGTGCACGGCACCACGGTGGCCACCAACGCGCTGCTCGAGCGCAAGGGTGCCACCGTGGGGATGCTGACCACCGCGGGCCACCGCGACGTCATCGAGATGCGGGAGGGGCTCAAGGACGACCGCTACAACTTGAGAATGCCGCCCCCGGTGCCGCTGGTGCCTCGGGCGCGGCGCCTCGACGTGACCGAGCGAATGCGCTTCGACGGCACGGTGGAGACGCCGCTGTCGCGGAAGTCGGCCGAGGCCGCGATCCGGCGGCTGGGCGCGGCGGGCGTGAACGCGGTCGCGGTCTGCTACCTGCACTCCTATCGCGACGCCCGGCACGAGCGGGAGACGCGGAAGCTCGTGGAGAAGCTTCTCCCGGACGTCTACGTCTCGCTCTCCTCCGAGGTGCTCGCGCAGATCAAGGAGTACGAGCGCTTCGGCACCACGGTGGTGAACGCCTACGTCGGCCCGGTGCTCGGCCGCTACCTCGGCAGCCTGGGGTCCCGCCTGCGCAGGGCCGGATACCGCGGTGACGTGCTGATCATGCAGTCGCACGGCGGGGTCGCGACGATTCCGGACTCGGTCCGGCTGGCCGCGGGCGCGGTGCTCTCGGGGCCGGCGGGCGGGATCGCGGGGAGCCGGCACGCCGCGCGGCTCCTCGGCGAGGGCAACCTGATCACGTTCGACATGGGGGGCACCAGCACCGATATTGCCTTGCTGGAGAACGGCGAGCCGCATCTCACGGGCGACAAGGCGGTCGGGCCGAGCAAGGTCGCGCTGCCGAGCATCGACATCCACACGCTGGGCGCGGGCGGCGGGTCGATCGCGCGCGTGGATGCCGGCGGGATCCTGCACGTGGGACCGGAGAGCGCGGGCGCGGTGCCCGGGCCGGCGTGCTATGGCCGCGGCGGCACCGCGGCGACGGTCACCGACGCGAACCTGGTCCTGGGACTGCTCGATCCGGCGGGTTTCCTCGGCGGGCGGGCCCGGCTCGACCCCGCCGCGGCCAAGACCGCGGTCCAGGCCATCGCGGCGCGGCTCGGCCTCGGCCTGCTGCCGGCCGCCGAGGGTATCCACCGCGTGGTCAACACCAACATGGCGGAGGGCATCCGGCTCGTCTCGGTGCGACGTGGCGCCGACCCACGCCGCTTCGCCCTGCTCTCCTTCGGCGGGGCGGCGGGGCTCCACATCACCGAGGTCGCGCGCATGCTCGAGATCGGGCGTGTGGTGGTGCCGCGGGTCGCGTCCGTGCTTTCGGCGTGGGGCATGCTGGCCACCGATCTGCGCTACGAGTTCGTGCGCACCCACGTGGGTGAGGCCGGCCAGGTGGGCGCGGGGCGTCTACGACGGCTCTTCGCCCTGATGGAGGCGGAGGGGCGGCGTCGGCTCGGCAAGTCGTTCGCGGGCCGGGTGGACGTGGGCCGCTCGGTGGACATGCGCTACGGCGAGCAGACCTTCGAGATCCAGGTGCCGCTCGACGGCGTCGACGTGGAGGCGAAGGATCTGATGGCGCAGGTGGTGGACCGCTTCCACCGGCGACACGAGGAGCTCTACACCTACAGCGCGCCCGGCCAGGACGTGGTGCTGGTGAACGTGCGGGCCGCGGTGATCGGCCGCCTGCCCGCGCTGCCCGCCGAGCAGGCGCGGCGCGTGGCC
>DASZJM010000547.1:0-4418 GCA_035948165.1 Candidatus Methylomirabilota bacterium | reverse complement strand
GGTGGTGCTGGTTCGCCCCGACCTCGTTCCCGGCGCCCTCGAAGAGTGCGGTCGCCTGCACGTGCCCGCAGTGGTGGTCATCACCGCGGGCTTCGGGGAGACCGGCCCCGAGGGCAAGGCGGTGGAGCAGGCGATGGCCCGGGGGCTGCGCGAGGCGGGCGGGCGCATGATCGGCCCCAACTGCGCCGGCCTCTTCAGCGCCTCCGGGCGCGTGAACGTGCTCGGGTGGGGGGTGCCGGCGGGCCCCATCGCGGTGATCTCGCAGAGCGGCAACATGGCGCTGACCTTCGTGCAGCTCGCCCGGGAAAAAGGCATCGGGATGAGCAAGCTCATCACGGTCGGCAACGCGGCCGATCTGCGCATCCCCGACTACCTCGAGTATCTCCAGGATGACCCGGACACGCGGGTGATCGTGGCGTATCTCGAAGGCTTCGAGCCCGGCGAGGGCCGTGCGGTCTGGGAGCTGATGCGGCGCCGGCCTCATCCCAAGCCGGTCGTGGTCATCAAGCCGGGAGAGACCGACAGCGGCCGGCGCGCGGCGCTCTCGCACACCGGCGCGCTCGCCGGCCAGCACCGCGTGGTGGCGGCCGCCCTGCGCCAGTGCGGCATCCTGCGCGTCACCGACAGCGAGGAAGCGTGGGACGCGGCGATGGCCCTGGCGCTCCTCCCCGCCCCGGACCCGGGCGCGGTGGTGGTGATCTCGGACGGCGGCGGCCACGCGACCATCGTGGCCGACACCGCGGACAAGGCCGGCCTCGCGGTCCCGCCGCTCTCCGCGGTGACCCGCGAGGCCCTGGCCGCGGTCCTGCCGCCGCGGAGCGGGATCGGGAACCCGGTCGACTTCGCGGGAGTGGCCGAGGAGGAGCCGGAGGTCGTGCCGCGGGTGGTGGACATCGCGCTCGGCGATCCCGCCATCGGCGGCGCCCTCATCGCGGGCCACTTCGGCGGCTACGTGAAGATCGCCACCGAGGAGCTCGGCCGGCGCGAGTGCGCAGCGGCCCTGGAGCTGACGCGGGTGGTGGCGCGGCGGGGCAAGCCGGTCATCGTGCACACCATCTACGGCGCGGAGCCCCTGCCCGCGCTCGAGCCCCTGCGGGCGGCCGGCGTGCCGATCTATCGCTCGCTCGAGGCCTCGGCCCGCGCGATGGGCGCGCTGTGGCAGCACGCCCGCGCGCAGCGGGCGCGCGCCGGTGGTGCGCCGCGCCGCTCGCGGCCGGATGCGGCGCGCGTGTCGGCGCTCCTGGCCGGCGCCCGCGCGGGCGAGGTCCTGCCCGAGCCCGAGTGCCGGGAGCTCGTGGCGTGCTACGGCATCCCGGTGCCGCCCTGGCTGGCGGCGGCCGGCGCGGCGGAGACGGCGGCCGCCGTCGAAGCCCTCGCCGCCCCCGCCGCGCTCAAGCTGGTGGCCCGCGGCGTCGTGCACAAGAGCGACGTCGGCGGCGTGCTCCTCGGAATCCGCGGGGCGGCCGCGGCGCGCGACGGCTGGGCGCGCCTCATGGACGCGGCGGCGCGGGCCGGCGCGACCGATGCCCGGGTGCTCGTCACCCCGATGCTCGAAGCTGGCGTGGAGGCGGTGGTCGGCGTGCTCCGCGACCGGCAGTTCGGTCCGGTGGTGATGTTCGGGCTGGGCGGCGTGCTCGTCGAGGCGCTCGACGACGTGGTGTTCCGGGTGGCTCCGTTCGGCGAGGGCGAGGCGGAGACGATGATCGCGGAGATCCACGGGCACCGGCTGTTCGGCCCGGTGCGGGGGCGCCCCGCGGCGGACCGCGCGAGCCTGGTGGACCTGCTGGTGCGCGTCTCGGAGCTCGCCTCGGACCGGCCGGAGCTGGCCGAGCTCGACCTGAACCCGGTGATCTGCTCGGCGCGCGGCGCGGCCATCGCGGACGCGCGCGCGGTGGTGGGCTGACGTGCGGCGGGCCGCACGCACCCGGCTCTCCACCGCGCTGCTGCTCGCGCCGCCTCTCGCCTTCCTGGCGCTGCTGTTCGCGCTCCCGCTCGGGCGCGTGCTCTACGGCAGCGTGTTCGCCCCCGACTTCACGCTGGCGCACTACACCCGCATGTGGACGGTGCCGGTCTACGGGCGGGTGTTCTGGATCACGCTCAAAATCAGCACCCTCACCACGGTGGGCTGCGTCCTGCTCGGCTACCTGGCCGCCTACTTCCTGGCCACCGTGCGGCCCCGCACCCGGCAGCTCCTGCTCCTCGGCGTCATCGTGCCGTTCTTCCTGAGCGTGCTGGTGCGGAACTACATCTGGATGATCCTGCTCCAGAAGACCGGGCTCCTGAACCAGGCCCTCGCCCGCCTGGGCCTCGTCCGCGAACCGCTCGACCTGATGTACAACGAGACCGGCGTGCTGATCGCCATGATCAACATGCTGCTGCCCTACGTGATCTTCCCGGTCCTGAGCTCGCTCCTGGCCATTCCCCCCGAGCTCCGGCAGGCCTCGGCCAGCCTCGGCGCGGGCGCGGTCCGCACCTTCTGGCGGGTGACCCTGCCGCTCAGCCTGCCCGGGGTCGCCGCGGGCGGCCTCCTGGTCTTCATCGTCGCCCTCGGCTTCTTCATCACCCCCGCCCTGCTCGGCGGCCCGAAGCAGATGATGATCTCCAACCTGATCGAGTTCAGCGTGCGCCAGGTGCTCAACTGGCCCTTCGCCTTCGCCCTGGCCGACACGCTCCTGGTGGGGACCCTGCTGCTCTACTTCGCCTACGTGCGCCTCCTGGGCGGCCGCATGCCGCGGACCGGGTTCCCGTGACGCGGCGGTGGTCGCGCCGGCGACTGACGCGGCTGGCCGCGCGCAGCGTGCTCGCGGCGCTGGGGGGCGGCGTGCTGCTGTTCCTGGTGGTGCCGGTGCTCTCGGTGATTCCCATGTCCTTCAGCTCCTCGATGGTCTTCGAGCTGATCCCGAGCGAGCCGAGCCTCACCCAGTACCGGCGCTTCTTCTCGAGCCCCGAATGGATGGCGGCGCTCGGGCGCTCCGTCCAGGTGGCCATCGGCACCACCTTCGTCGCCACCATCATGGGCGCTCTCGCGGCGCTGGGGCTCCGGCGCCTGCGGGGGACGCGGCGCGCGGTGCTGGAGGCGCTGCTCATCGCCCCGCGCATCGTGCCGACCATCGTGCTCGCGGTGGCGCTCTACTTCGTCTTCTCCCAGACCGGCTTGGTCGGCACTCTCGGCGGCCTCGTCCTGGCCCACAGCGTGCTCGCATTTCCGTTCGTGGTGGTGCTGGTGGGGAGCGCGCTCCAGGGGCTCGATCCCGCCCTCGAGGAAGCCTCCCGGAGCCTCGGCGGCAATCCGCTCCGCACCTTCTTCCGCGTGACCTTCCCCCAGATCCGGCTCGCGGTGCTGGGGAGCGCGCTGTTCTCCTTCAACGTGTCGTTCGACGAGGTCGTCATCACCCTCTTCGTCAGCGGGGTCCGGACCAAGACCCTGCCGGTGAAGGTCTGGGACGCAATCCTCTACGAGATCACCCCGATCCTGCCCGCCATCTCCGCGGTGATCATCGTGGCGAGCGTGCTCCTGCTCACCCCGCTCCTGCTCGCGCGCCGGTCGTCGTCATGACCGGCCGCGCGGCGCTATCATGAGGCGCGCCATGTACTTCACCGGCTTCGACTGTCTCGGCTGCCACGCGTCGTACCCGCCCGACCAGGACCTGCTGCTGTGTCCGGCGTGCCAAGAGCTGCTCGAGGCGCGCTACGATCTCGCCCGGTTCGGCCGGGAGGTGGACCGGGACGCCCTCGCCCGCCGGCCCTCCGACGTCTGGCGCTGGACGGAGCTGCTGCCGGTGCTGGACCCGACCCGCATCGTCACGCTCGGCGAGGGCGGCACCCCTTTCCTCCGGTCCGAGCGCCTGGCCCGCACGTGCGGGGTGCGCGAGCTGTGGCTCAAGTCCGACGCGGCCAACCCCACCGGCTCGCTCAAGGACCGCTCCATCACCGTGTCCGCGACCAAGGCGGTGGAGTTCGGCTACGGGGTGCTCGCCTGCGACTCGACCGGCAACAAGGCCTCGTCGACCGCGGCATACGCCGCGCGCGCGGGGCTGCAGAGCGTGGTGTTCTGCCCGAAGGACACGCCGCGGCCCAAGATGGCCCAGGCGGTCTTCTTCGGGGCACGGCTCATCCGGGTGGAGGGCCACTACTCGCAGATCAACGCGATGTACCGGCGGCTCATCGCGAGCAGCCGGGTGAAGTGGTACGACTGCGGCACCGACAACCCGTTCCGCTACGAGGGCAAGAAGACCTACGCCTACGAGATCGCCCAGGACCTGGGCTGGCGGGCGCCGGACCGGGTGCTGCATCCGGCCGCGGGCGGCATGTCGCTGGTCAAGACCTGGAAGGGTTTCAACGAGCTGCGCACGCTCGGCTGGGTCGATCGGCTCCCGAAGATGACGGTGGTGCAGGCCGCGCGCTGCGCGCCCATCGTC
>DASZJM010000546.1:0-2532 GCA_035948165.1 Candidatus Methylomirabilota bacterium | reverse complement strand
GGCCCCTGCAATTTCGCAAGTGCGGGGTCCGTCTGATGATGCGGGATCAGGGCGGGTTGGTAGCAACGTGGTAGCAGAGCGGATCCTGCACCACCGACGGCGGTTTCTGCACTCGGGTCTCGCCGCCCACGTCGAATGGCTGCAGCCGTATGCCTGACGGTCTGGTTGCCCTGTCTTAGTGGTGGCCGCCACCGCCATGCCCGCCACCACCGCCATGCCCGCCGCCACCAACATGCCCGCCACCACCGCCATGCTCGCCTTCGCCGCGATGCTCGCCTTCGCCGCCATGCTCACCGAACCCGCCATGCTCACCGAACTCGCCAAACCCGCCGAACTCGCCAACCCCGTCGTAGCCGTAATCCGCAGGTCCGTAACCAACGGGCTCCGCCACGCAACCGGACAGGGCAAGACCGACGCCGGTCACCAGTATGGTGCCGGTCAATATGCGGCCGAGTTTCATCGCCGCCTCCGTGTTCTGTGGGTCATCGTGTTCATCATCGTCGCGCGCCGTCTCCGTTTCGGGGTGTCACCACGGAACGCACCGAGCCTGCTTCACTGTTGGGACGAGCGC
Source organism: Candidatus Methylomirabilota bacterium (assembly GCA_035948165.1). GTDB lineage: Bacteria > Methylomirabilota > Methylomirabilia > Rokubacteriales > CSP1-6 > CAMLFJ01. The sequence goes on along the minus strand of DASZJM010000546.1, from coordinate 1,961 downwards.
ATCGATACTCGCGTTGCCCGATGCAAAGATTCGCGCAAACATCCGTCCGTTCGTCGACGCAGCGAGGGTGGCCTCTGAGCCGCCCGTTGGGTTGGCGTGTGCACACACGCGTTGCTGAGGTGGGACTCTGCGTATACCGGGCAGGTTCAGCTCGGCGACGCCTGCGCCATTCGCCGAGCAGTGGTAGTGTGCGGGGGTCAAAACATCTCCTGAATGTAAGTCCCGGCGGTCACGATGTTGCGTCAGCAGCATCTCGCTACTCGGAACTGTTCAGAAAGCGCGTGGCGGACGGCAGACACGGGTTCAAGTCCCGATGTCTGGGACGACCTGGTGTCCGCCCATGGATGGTCGAGGGAAGGAATACGCCCCCGCCGTCTGGCGTCTATACTGTGAATCCTCGGGGCGTGGTGCCCCGGCTGTTCGAGTACCCAGAGAGGGGAAGCTCCATGAAGCGACTACTCGCGGTCATCTGTTTCGTTATCGTGGCGTTCGCGCCAATCCTGCTGGTCACCGATGCCTGGGCTCGGGCGGGCGGCGGCAGCTCCGGAGGGAGCCGCGGATCGCGCAGCTACTCGTCTCCGGCCAAGCCCGCGCCAAGCCCGATGACGCCGAGTCAACCCGTGTCACCGGCCAGCCCCGCCCCCCAGCGGCCGGGCTGGGGTGGAGGCCTCATGGGCGGACTCGCCGGCTTCGCACTGGGCGGACTCCTCGGCAGCATGTTGTTCGGTCACGGCATGGGTGGTGGGTTTGGCGGCGGCTTCGGGCTCCTGGAGATGCTCCTCATCGGCGGCGGCATCTTCCTTCTGGTGCGCATGTTCAGGAACCGTCAGCCCCAGTTCGCGCCGTCCTCCGGACCTGGCGTTGGCGGACCAACGTGGCAGGGCCAGTCCCAGGCGTATGAGCCCGCGCCGACGGCCCCGATGGTGGGAACGGCGCCGGAGGATCTCGGCCGCGGGGTCGCGGCGATCCGGCAGATGGACGGCAGCTTCGACCCGGCGCGCTTCGGCGAGCAAGCCTCGGACGTCTTCTTCAAGGTGCAAGCGGCGTGGAGCACGCGCGACATGCGCGGGGCCGGCGCGGTGGTCACGCCCGAGATGACCGACATCCTGCAGAAGGACAGTGACCGGCTGCGCGCCCAGGGGCGGGTGAATCGTCTCGAGAATATTGCCGTGCGCTCCGTCACGCTGACCGAAGCGTGGCAGGAGGGCGGGCAGGACTACGTCACCGTGCGCTTCCTCGCGAGCCTGCTCGACTATACGGTCGAGGAGGCCTCGGGCCAGGTCGTCGCGGGCAGCCGCAGCGAGCCAGTGAAGTTCGAGGAGTACTGGACCTTCGCCCGCCCTGTCGGGCCCAATCCCTGGAGGCTCAGCGCCATCCAGCAGGCCTAACCCGTTCCTGCCCCCTCTCCCTCTTGGGGGAGGGGGTGAGCGAATTCGAGAAGAGTCCGCAACTTCTGGTCACCGCGATCCTTCGCGGCGGCGGCCGACCTTTTGCCGGCACTCCCGTCCGACGAGGGGGCTGGTGACCATCAAGCCGCCCTCAGGATTCCGAGTACTTGCACGTGCCAGAGGCGGTGGTAATCCGCTGGGGAAGGGAACCCGGGGCGCTCAGGCCGCGAGCGCGACGCCCTCGATGCTAAACGCTAGCGACGCGTTCCCCCACGGAATAACCCCCCGGGGGTTCGTACCCGCGACAATGGATGGGGCGCAGGCGAATGGCGGGTTCTAAGCCTGAATCCCGAAGCTGAAGGCGACCGATCGATAGTTCGCCTGCAAGTGGTTGCGGGCCCGTGCAACCACCGAAATCGCATCAGACAACCCCGAGACCGGCGAAGCTGCGTGGGCCAGCGACACCTTCCGCTGGCCCCACCTATCACCATGCTGTTATTGGTCGCGCTCGCACCCCAAGTGGGATCGGCACTCGGGGCTAGTGTTCCTAAGGGGAGGCCGCAGGGACCGAGA
>DASZJM010000545.1:0-5644 GCA_035948165.1 Candidatus Methylomirabilota bacterium | reverse complement strand
CGAGACCGGCCAGCTGCTCGCCGGCAGCTACATGGACTACCTGCTGCCCACCGCCACCGACGTGCCGACCATGGTGATCGACCATCTCGAGACGCCGTCGCCGCTGAACCCGCTCGGGCTCAAGGGCGTGGGCGAGTCGGGCGCGCTGCCGGTCCCCGCCGTCCTCGCCTCCGCGATCGAGGACGCGGTCGGGCCCGCGGGCGGCCGCGTCACCCGCATGCCGCTCGGGCCCGCGCGGCTGATGGAGCTGCTGCCGCCGTCTTGACAATGGTCGGGCCAGTAGCGTATTGGGTCTGACCAATGACCGCGTCCCACCGCATCTTCGAGGGCGTGCTCCAGGACCTCCGCCTCGCCATCGCGCGGGGCCGCATCGGGCCCGGCGAGCGGCTGCCGACGGAGCGGGCGCTGGCTCAGCAGTTCCGGGTGAGCCGGGGATCGGTGCGCGAGGCGATCCGGATCCTCGAGCTGTTCGGCCTCGTCACCGTCAAGCGCGGCCGCAGCGGCGGCGTGGTCACCACCCCGCACTGCACCGAGATCGCGCGCGACTCCTTCGCTTCGCTCCAGCCGCTCGGGCGGCACGGCTTCCAGCACTCGCTCGAGTTCCGCCGCATCGTCGAGCCGAAGGTGGCGGAGCTCGCCGCGCTGCGGGCCACCGAGGACCACCTCAACACGCTCCACAAGAGCATCCGCATGCTGGAGGAGCACCCCGACTCGGCCGACGTGTTCGTCGAGAGCAACCGGCTGTTCCACCAGACCCTGGCCCTGGCGAGCGGCAACCCCTACGTCCAGGGGTTTCTGCCCGAGTTCTTCGCCACCGAGGTCATGGCGCACGCGGCGGGGACCGCAGGCCCGGTGCAGCGGTCGCTCGCGCGGTTCTTCCACGGCAAGATCACCGACGCGGTGGCCCGGCGCGACGTGAAGGAGGCCGCGGTCTGGATGGAGGCGCATCTCTCCCAGCTCGAGAGCGACTTCCTGCGGAGCGCCGAGGTCGCGGGCGTCGAGGACGTTGCGGCGCGTCCGACGCGCGGCCGCCGCGCCCGCCCCGCCCGTCCGCGCGCCGGCCGGCGCCGCTCCCCTCGATGACCGCGCAGCTCACCCTCCAGGAGGATAGAGCCATGGTGTCTCACGGCAAGTTCGCGCGCTTCGCGCTCGCGGTGCTCACGCTCTCGGCCCTGGCCCTGGGCGTGGCCGGACCCGCCGCGGCCCAGGCCAAGATCGGGGTGCTGATGCCGCTCTCCGGCAAGGGCGCCTCCTACGGCGCCCACCAGCAGGTCGCGGTCAAGATGTTCCAGGACAAGGGCGGCGCCCTCACCCTGGTCATCTACGACACCCGCGGCGAGAACACCGACGCGATCAACCTGACCCGCAAGCTGATCGGCAGCGATCACGTGGTGGCCATCGTGGGCCCGCTCTTCAGCGGCGAGTCCGAGGTGACCTTCCCGGTGGCGGTCCAGGGCAAGACGCCGATCATCACCCCGACCTCGGCGAAGCCGGGCATCGCGGCGGCCAACCGGCCCTGGGCCTTCCGCAACGCGCTGACCTCCGACAAGCTCGACGGCGCGCTGGTGGAGAAGTGGCTCGCGGCCAATCCGAGTGTCAAGAAGGTGGTGATCCTCGTCGACACCAAGGACGCGGTCTCGAAGTCGGACGGCAGCATCGTGCTGCCCGCCGCGCTCAAGGAGCGGGGCGTCACCGTCATCGACTCCATCTCGTTTCAGACCGGCGACATCGACTACTCGGCCCAAGTCACCAAGGCCAAGAGCCTCAACCCGGACGGCCTGGTGGTGGCCGCGCTCTACAACGAGGGCGCCAACATGGTGCGCGAGCTCCGCAAGCAGGGGCTCGCCCAGCCCATCGTGGCCGGCCTCGGGATTATGGACCCGCGCTTCATCGAGCTGGCCGGGCCCGCCGCCGAGGGGGTGATGACGGTCAACGACTTCTGGACCGACAACCCGGATCCGGCGGTGGCCCGCTGGGTGGCCGAGTACAAGCAGCGCTCCCCCACCCCGCCCAGCAACGCGGCCGCCCTCATGTACGACACGCTCGACATCGTGCGCGCGTGCGTGGAGAAGAGCGGCGTCAGCGGCAAGCCCGACGATCTCGAGAAGGACCGCGAGCGGATGCGCGACTGCCTCTCGCGAGTGAAGGACTACAAGGCGCCGGTCACCGGCAGCACCACCTTCAACGCGGACGGCGACGCCCTGCGCCAGCCCGTGGTCTTGGTGGTGCGCAAGGGCAAGTTCGAGTCCGTCCGGTAGCGAGGCGCCCGACCGGTGCTCCTCCAGCAGCTCGTGAACGGGCTGATGCTCGGGAGCACCTACTCGCTCATCGCCATCGGCTACGCCCTGATCTTCGGGGTGCTCGGCCTCGTCCACCTGGCCCACGGCGAGGTCTTCATGATGGGGGCGCTGATCGGGCTGCAGATCGTCCTGTGGCTCCACGCCGGGCCGGCGGTCGCCCTGGTGGGCGCGCTCCTCGGGACGGCGGCGCTCGGCGTCGTGATCGAGCTGACTGCCTTCCGCCCCATCCGGGCGCGGAACGGGCCGATCTTCGCCCCGATGGTCAGCACGATCGGGGTCGGGCTGATCCTCCAGGAAGTCGCCACCAAGGCGTTCGGGGGCGAGCAGGTGGGCTTTCCGCACCGGCTCGAGCCGGTGACCTGGCGGCTCGGGCCGGTCACCATCAGCTCGGTGCAGGTCCTGATCCTCGGCACCGCGCTCGTGCTCATGCTGGCCCTGCACCTGTGGGTGACGCGCACCCGGATGGGCATGGCGATGCGGGCGAGCGCGGAGAGCACGCTGACCGCGCGGCTGCTCGGCATCTCCACCGACCGCGTCATCCTGGTCACCTTCGCGGTGGCCTCGGCCCTCGCCGGCGCGGCCGGGGTGCTCGTCGGCCTCTCCTTCAACGCGATCTCGCCGTTCATGGGCATCGACATGGGGGTGAAGGGGCTCGCGATCATGCTGCTGGGCGGGCTCGGCAACATCTACGGGGCGATGGTGGGCGGCCTGCTCCTGGGCGCCATCGAGGTGCTGAGCGTGGCCTACCTCGCGTCGTCGTATCGCGACGCGTTCGTCTTCGCGGTGATGATCCTGATCCTCCTCTTCCGACCGCAGGGCCTCTTCGGCGTCGGCCAGGTGCGCTAGGGCCTCCGCATGATCGACTCGTACTGGGAGTCGGTGCTGATCTTCCTCGGCATCAACACGGTGCTGGCCCTGTCGCTCTACCTGCCGATCTCCGCGGGCCAGCTCTCGCTGGGCCACGGCGGATTCATGGCCATCGGGGCCTACGTCTCGGTGATCTGCACCACGTGGCTCGGCTGGCCGCTCGTGGCCGGGCTCGCGGGAGGCGGCCTCGCGGCGGGGCTGGCCGGCGCGGTGGTCGGCTTCCCGGCGCTGCGCATCAAGGGGATCTACCTCATCATCCTCACGATGGGCTTCGGCGAGATCGTGCGCATCTTCTTCCTCAACTTCGAGCCCACCGGCCAGGCCTCCGGCATCGGCGGGATCAAGCACCTCACCACCCTGCCGCTCGTGACGCTGGTGGCCGCGCTGATGCTGCTCTGCCTGGCGCGCTTCCGGCACGCGCGCATCGGCCGCGCGCTGCGCGCGGTGCAGGAGGACGAGGTGGCCGCCGAGGCGATGGGGGTCGATCTCACGCGGGTGAAGGTGGGCGCCTTCGCCCTCGGGGCCCTCGGCGCCGGGATCGGCGGCGGCCTCTACGCGCACCACGCGCTCTTCATCGATCCGGCCCAGTTCGGCTTCTTCCGCTCCGCCGAGATCTTCCTCATCGTGGTGCTCGGCGGCCTCGGCAGCTACTGGGGGCCGGTGGTGGGCGCGGCGGTGGTGACGCTCCTGCCCGAGCTGCTGCGCTTCGTCCAGGACTGGCGGATGACCGTGTTCGGGACGCTCCTGATCCTCTGCGCGGTGCTCCGGCCCGCCGGCCTGCTCTCGGGCCGGCGGCGCGCCGCCGCCTGAGGCGCCCCCGACCGTGCTACGCATAGACCGGCTCGCGAAGCGCTTCGGCGGCTACCAGGCCCTGGCCGACGTGGACCTGGCCGTCGAGGCGGGGAGCGTCCACGCGGTCATCGGACCGAACGGCGCGGGCAAGACCACGCTCTTCAACGTGATCACCGGCCTGCTGGCGCCGACCGCGGGCGGCGTGTCCCTCGAGGGCCGGGACATCACCGGCTGGCGCGCCGATCGCGTGACCCGCGCCGGCATCGCCCGCACCTTCCAGCAGGTGCGGCTCTTCCGGGGCATGAGCGCGCTCGAGAACGTGATGGTGGGGCGCCACGCCCGCACCCGGGGCGGCTTCGCCGCCGCGCTCGTCCGCCCGCCGTTCCGGCCGCGCGGCCAGGAGGCCGACACGCGCCGGCGCGCGCGCGAGCTGCTGGAGCTGATGGGGCTGGGCGCGCGCGCCGGGACGTGGGCCGGCGACCTCACCCTGGTCGAGCAGCGGCGGCTGGAGGTGGCGCGCGCCCTCGCGAGCGAGCCGCGCGTGCTGCTCCTCGACGAGCCGGCGGGCGGCATGACCCCGGTCGAGGTCGAGGACCTGAACCAGTTCATCCGCAAGATCCGCGAGTCCGGCGTCACCGTCGTGCTGGTCGAGCACCACATGCGGCTGGTCATGCGCGTCTCCGACGTGGTGACCGTGCTCGACGCGGGCCGGGTGATCGCGAGCGGGCCTCCGGACCGGGTGCGGCGGGACCCGCGGGTGATCGCGGCCTACCTCGGGCGCGACGCATGAGCTGGCTCGAGATCCGCGACGTGTCGGCGGCCTACGGCCCGGTGCGCGCCCTCGACGGGGTGAGCCTCTCGGTCGCCGAGGGCGAGATCGTGGCGCTGGTCGGCTCCAACTGCGCGGGCAAGAGCACGCTCATGAAGACGGTGATGGGCGTGGTGCGGCCGGAGCGAGGCTCTGTCACCTTCGCGGGAGCCTCGCTCCTGGGTCTCGCGGTGGAAGCGGTCGTCCGCCGCGGCGTGGTCCTCGTGCCGGAGGGGCGCGGCATCCTCGCCTCGCTCACCGTGCGCGAGAACCTGCGCCTCGGCGCCTACCACCGCCGCGACGCGCGGGTCGCGACCGATCTCGACCAGATCGCCGAGCGCTTCCCGGTGCTGGCGCGCCGCCTCGAGCAGAAGGCGGGCTCGCTCTCGGGCGGCGAGCAGCAGATGCTGGCCCTCGGGCGTGCCCTCATGGCGCGCCCGCGGCTGCTGCTCCTCGACGAGCCGTCGCTCGGCCTCGCCCCGGTCGTCGTCGCGAGCATCTTCGACATCATCGCGTCGCTGGCCCGGGAGGGCGTCACCGTCCTCCTGGTCGAGCAGAACGCGGCCGAGGCGCTCCGCCTCGCCCACCGGGCCTACGTGCTCGAGACGGGACGCGTGGTGCTGGAGGGCAAGGCATCGGACCTGCTGCAGCACGAGCGCGTGCGCGAGGCCTATCTGGGCGCGTGACGCGGCCCCCACAGAGGCCCATGGAGGCCCACGGAGGAGGAATGACAAGATGAACCCGACCGAGATGCGATCGCTGATCCCCGCGCTGGGGCTGACCGAGTACTGGTACCCGGCGCTGCCCGACTCGTCCGTGCCTCGCCATCGGCCCGCCGGCCTCAAGATCATGGGCGAGGAGATCGCCTTCTTCCGCG
>DASZJM010000544.1:0-2304 GCA_035948165.1 Candidatus Methylomirabilota bacterium | reverse complement strand
GCGCGTGCCGACCCTGCGCGAGGGCGTCGAGCAGAAGGCCTGGCTCGTCGGGCGGCCCGCGGAGGTGATCGAGACGATCCGCGAGATCGAGGCGCGCTACCCGGGGCTCGAGCAGTGCATGATCCACTGGGCCGAGGGCATTCCGCCCGCGGAGTTCAAGGAGCAGCTCCGGTGGTTCGCGCGCGACGTGATGCCCGCCTTCGCCGGACGGGGCTGAGGCCCGGGGGGTCCCCCCCGGGGGTATACCCCCACCGGGTAGTCTCTCCCTCGTGGAGACCCCCTAGGGATTGTATTTTCCCCTTTTCTCTCCCTCGGAGTTTGTCCATAATACCCCTGGCCGTTCCGGGGGGCGCCGGGCAGCACCCCCAAATAACCTAACGAGGGAGGAATGACGGATGGCGAAGAAGAAGCTGGCATTTGGCGGCTACGCGATCAACTTCAAGGGTTGCGACGACACGCTCGAGTCGGTCATGGGCTCCAAGCCCATCGGCCCCTCCGAGATGACGAAGAAGATCTGGGCGTACGTGAAGCGGAAGCGTCTGGCCAAGAAGTAGGACCCGTTTCGCAGCGCGCGGACCGTCCTGACCCCGCCCGGCGCCCCAGGACGCTCCGCCGCTAGACTCCGACCTTCTCCGGAATGGCGTCCAGACGGTCCACCTCGTAGTCCGGCGTCAGGCCCAGCTCCTCGGCGGGCGCGTTGGTGCGGTTGCACCAGCAGGTGGTGAAGCCGAAGGCGGCCGCGCCCGCCACGTCCCAGCCGTTCGACGAGACGAACACGATCTCTCCCGCGGCGAGACCGAGCGCCCGGGGGGCCAGCTCGTACACCCGCGGCGACGGCTTGTAGACGCCGACCGCGTCGACCGAGAGGACGTGGTCGAAGAGCCCGGCGAGCCCGCTCGAGCGGACCGCGCCCTCCAGCATGCGGGGCGAGCCGTTCGAGAGGATGGCGAGGGGGCGCCCGCGCAGCGCCCGCAGCGCGCCCGGCACCTCGGGGAACGGGCTCAGGGTGAGGTAGGCGCCCATCAGCGCGTCGATCTGGGCCTCGCCCGCGGCCACGCCGAGCCGGCGCAGGGCGAAGCGCAGCGCCTGGTCGGTCACCAGCCAGAAGTCCTCGTAGCGCCCCATCAGCGAGCGCAGCCACGTGTACTCGAGCTGCTTCTGGCGCCAGAGCAGTGACAGCGCCTGGGGGTCCGTGGTCACCGCGCGCGCGGCCTCCACCACCGAGTGGACGTCGAACAGCGTCCCGTAGGCGTCGAAGACGAAGGCGCGCGGCGCGGCCATCCTAGCCGGCTCCCGGCACCGCCGCGCGCGAGCCGCGCTGGGCCGGCCGCCGCGGCGGCTTCGCGGGGCGCCGCGGCGCGGCGGGCGGCGGCGTGCTCTCGAGGCCGGTCTCGTAGAAGCCGTAGCGGAGGATGGCCTTCGCGTCGCGGAACGAGAGGCTGCGGGTCTGAGAGCCCAGCACGATCAGGACGAACTGCTGGCCCGACTTCCAGGCCGAGATCGCGAGGTTGTAGCCGGCCTCCCGGGTGAAGCCGGTCTTGAGCGCCTGCACCCCGCCCGGATCGCGAAAGAGCGGGATGTTCCGGCTGTAGACCCGACCGCGGTACACGAAGGTCGCCCCGCCCAGGAGCGGGCGCGAGGCGGGATAGTCGTCGAGCAGGCGGCCGATCAGCTTGGCCAGATCCTCCGCGGTGGTGCGCTGGTTCGGATCGGGCAGGCCGTGCGGGTTGGCGTAGTGGGTGTGGGTGAGGCCGAGCTCCTCGGCCTTGGCGTTCATCGCGGCCACGAATGCCTCCTCGGTGCCGCCCAGGTGCTCGGCCACCGCGGCGGCCGCGTCGTTGGCGGAGGCGATCGCGACGCCCTCGAGCAGCGTGCGCAGCGGGACCGACTCGCCGGTCCGCAGGCCCATCCGGTAGCGCGGGGTGAGCACCACGCGGTGGCTCACCACCACCGGTTCCTCCCACTGGGCGCGGCCCGCCTCGAGGGCCTCGCAGGCCAGATAGAGGGTCATCAGCTTGACGAGGCTCGCGGGCGCGTGGGACTCGGCCTGGTTCTTCCCGAAGACCACGCGGCCCTGCGTGTCGAGGAGGAGCACCGCCTCCGCGCTCAGGGCAGGGGGCCGGCTATTCTGACTGCTGGTCTGGGCTTCTGCCGGTACCGCGGTGAGCCAGAGGGCCACGCTGACGAGAAGGGCCGGAATGACGCGCACTGCCCCTATCTTACTCGGGGGCAGAATTTGCCGAGCAGAGAAAATCCCTAGCGCACCGCGCGCTTGAGCTCCTTCGAGGGCTTGAAGCGCGGGGT
>DASZJM010000543.1:0-11890 GCA_035948165.1 Candidatus Methylomirabilota bacterium | reverse complement strand
GACCGCGCGGCCGGTCCACTATTCGATCACCTGATCCGCCCGCTGCAGGCGACGACGGGATCGTGAGGGCGAGGGTCCTGGCGGTCTTGAGGTTGACCACCAGCTCGAACTTCGTGGGCTGCTCGATCGGGAGGTCGGCTGGTTTCGCACCTTTGTGGATCGTGTCGACGAAGGCTGCCGAGCGCCGATACATCTCCGTGCGAGTGGTCGAATGCGCCGAGATCGTCGCATTGCCCGAGGCCGCGATGACATCCACCCTGAGACCAGCCAACTGGGTCGCGAGCGCGCGAAGCCTCTCGAAGCTCGAGTCCGCCACCCTGGACTCGATGACGAGGTTCTTCCTCTCGACGTAGCCGAATTCGCCGAGGCGCTGCCGGAAGGCCTCCAGGTCCCTCGCGTAGGTGATGCGCCAGACCTTGCCCGCCGGCTGCGCCTCGATGGCGAGCGGCCCGGCGAGGAGGCCGCCGGTCAGGATCTGAGGAAGGCTCGGCGTCTCACGCCTTGCGATTCACCGCCGCCTCGAGGATCTCCGCCACCAGGGCTCCGATGTTCTTCTCCTCTCGGATTGCTCTGGCCGCCAGCGCTTCGGCCTCCTGGCGACCGAGGACCACACGAAAGGTCATGCGTACCCTTTCCCCGCCCATGGGCTCCTCGTGCGCGATCGCATCCTTGGCGAGCTCTTCGGGCACTCGCCTGCTGGTGGGGTTACTCGGCTTGGGGTGTCGTGGCATCGCGGTGGGGCTTCATCAGCCCTGATTTGCAGATTTCATCATAGAATCAATTGCTTGCAAGCAACGTTTCCGAGCCTGGATCCGGGGACAGCGTCGAGCTCAGGCCTGGAAGGCGGCCAACGCCTCCTGGAGGCGCTCGGCGTCGGGATCGCGGGGGCTCACCGAGCGCGCGAAGCGGGCCCCGCAGGGGCAGATCACGGCCAGGCGAACGCCGCCGCCGTCGAGCGCCTTGGACGCGCCGCGCAGCACCCCGCACTCGCGATGCGCGAGGACGAACCCCCGCAGCTCGGCGTAGATCCCCATGGCGCCCGATAGTAACAAACCCGGCGCGTTTGATCGTGGGGGGCGGCATGTAGAATAGGGGCCGCATTCGGGATGAGGTACGCCGCCTTCGATCCCCCCGCCAAGCTCCCCGAGTACGAGTTCTGCGCCCGTCTGTCTCGAGCGTATCTGATACACTCCCGGGTCCGGCCCAGTCAGACGGACGGGACCGGTTGGTCGAGGAAGTCTTCCAGCGCTCGCGCGAAGGCAGTGGGCGCATCGAGCACCAGGTGATGATAGGTCCCCGGAATCTCCACCAGGCGGGCGTGCGACAGGCGGGCCAGCATGTCCGCGGCCATCTCGCGCGGCAAGATCGGCGAGTGCTCTCCGCGCACCAGCAGGGTCGGCGCGGTGATGTGATCGAGGAGCGCCCAGCCGTCGGTGGGCCGGCGCCGGCCATTGCAGGCCGGATCGAAGCGGTAGAGGAAGCGCCCGTCGCGCTGGGTGATGCCCACGCGCGCCAGGTGCTCGAGCAGCCGCGGGTCGGCCACGGTCTCGCGCGGCAGGAGCCGGAAGCTCTTGAGCGCGGACTCGAGCGTCTCGTGGCGCATCGGCCCACGGTCGCCGCGCCGGTGCATGGTCTGCAGGCGCTCGGCCGGGATGGATGGGCGGCTGTCGACCACCACCAGGCGGTCGACGCGCTCCGGGTGCCAGGCCGCGAAGGCCATCGCGTTGTGGCCACCCATCGAGTGGCCGATCACGGTCATCCGGCGCCAGCCGAGAGCGTCCATCACCCCGACCAGATCCCGGGCGAAGTCCTCGGTGGCGTACGCGGGATCGGGCGCCCACTGGCTCGCGCCATGCCCTCGCTGGTCGAGCGAGAGCACATGGTAGCGATCGATGAAGGCGGGCACGACGGCGTCGAACCAGTGCGCGTGCGCGGAGCCGCCGTGGAGGAAGCAGAGCGCGGGGCGGCCTGGCTCGCCCCATTCGAGGGCGTGCAGGGCCAGGCCGCCGACCTGCAGGGACCGCGAGCGGGCGGTCTCGCATCCGAAGCGTTGGGGGTCGATCATGCGCCGCATTGTACTCAGGCGGTTGGCTCGCTTGTGACGATTCGCGTTGTCAACTGGCGGACTTTGTCAGCCCGCCGACAGGGAGGGGCGCGGGGCCGGGAGCCGGCGACCACGTTTTCAGTCACTTGCCGGAGCGCCGAGATGGCAAGCAGGTTGCTCACGTTTTTTGTCGTCTCGCGGAATACCCTTGGCCCCACGAACCTTCTAACGCGATAGTCAGGAAAGACGAATGAGCCAAAGCTCGGTACCCCGCGCCCTGTCGTGGACCTCGCTGCTCGCCCTCACGCTCATCGCCGCCCTCGCCGAGACCACGATCCTCTTCCCGTCGGTCCTGTTCCCCGGCACCCGTCTGGCGGCTGCGATCTCGTGGGACGCCAGCAACCCCGGGTACCCGATGCCGGAGACCCCGGCCGCGGAGCCTACCCAGACCCCGGCGCCCGCCTCGCCGACTCCGGCGGAGACGCCCGCGGTCCAGGCCGCGCCGGCTCCGGCGTCGGCCCACGGTGAGCCGCGCGTGGTGGCCGGCCGCGTGCTCGACTCCGCCACCGGCAACGCGCTCCGCGGCGTATCGATCTGGGCGGGCACCACCGAGACGGTGACCGACGCGGAGGGTCGCTTCACCACGAACCCTGTCGTCCCCGGCAGCACGATCTGGGTGAAGGCCCCCGGATACGAGCGGCGCAAGCTGACCGCGGGCGCCGCCGAGGTCACCGTGAAGCTCCCGCCGCATCCGATCCGCGCCGCCTACCTCACCTACTACGGCGTCGCCGACCGTGGCATCCGCCAGCGCGTGCTCGACCTGGTGTCGCGCACCGAGCTGAACGCGGTCGTCATCGACGTGAAGGGCGACCGCGGCATGATCCCCTACCGCACCTCGGTGCAGGCCGCGATCGACGCAGGCGCGCAGGGGCCGGTCAACATCAAAGACTTCGACGAGCAGCTGGCGGCCTGGAAGGCCCAGGGCATCTATACCATCGCCCGCATCGTCGCCTTCAAGGACAACCTGCGGGCCACCACCCGGCCGGACCTCGCCATCATCGACACCCACACCGGTAAGCCCTGGATCGACCGCGAGAATCTCGCGTGGGTCGATCCCTTCCGCGAGGAGAACTGGGACTACCTGATCGCGGTGGCCAAGGAGGCGGTGGCCAAGGGCTTCGACGAGGTGCAGTTCGACTACGTCCGCTTCCCCACCGACGGCAAGCTCTCGGCCGCGCGCTACTCGCAGGTCAACAACGCGACGACCCGCCTGCCCACCATCGCCGCCTTCCTGGCCAAGGCCCACCGCGAGCTGGGCCCCACCGGAGCCTTCCTGGGCGCCGACGTCTTCGGCTACACCGCGTTCAACTCCAACGACACCGACATCGGGCAGCGCATCGAGGAGCTCTCCGCCCACCTCGACTACATGTGCCCGATGGTGTACCCCTCCGGTTACCATCTGGGCATCCCGGGCGTCCGGAACCCGGTGAAGAACCCGTACGAGGTCGTGAAGGAGAGCGTGCGGCTCACCCGCCAGCGCTCCCAGAACCCGGCCATGCAGGTGCGGCCGTGGCTGCAGGACTTCAAGGACTACGCCTTCGACAAGCGGATCTTCGGCCCGGGCGAGGTCACCGCCCAGATCCGCGGCGCCAACGACGCCGGCGCCTCCGGGTGGATGCTATGGAATCCGAAGAACGACTACACGGCGGCGGCGCTCAAGCCCAAGACCTCCGCCCTCACGAAGTCCACCCCGTAGCCATGCGCGCCGTCGTCGCGACCGTCCTGCTCGCGGTCTGCCTGGGTGCGGCCGTCCTGGCCGGGGCCCAGGCCCCCACGCTGGCCCCCAACGAGCTCGGGCGCGTGATGATCCTCGAGTATCACAAGATCGACAACCCTGAGGCCCGCTGGACGCGCACGCCCGAGAACTTCAAGCGCGACCTCGGCCGGCTCTGGGAGCGCGGCTATCGCACCGTCGCCCTCACCGATTACCTCGACGGCAAGATCGCGCTGCCCGCGGGCACCAGCCCGGTCATCCTCACCTTCGACGACTCCTCGCCCGGCCAGTTCCGGTACATCCAGAAGGGCGCCGAGTGGGTGATCGATCCCGCGTGCGGCGTCGGCATCCTCGAGGCCTTCGCGCGCGAGCACCCGGGCTTCGGGCACGCCGCGACCTTCTACGTGCTGCCGGGAGCCAAGGCTCCGAACGATCTCTTCAACCAGGCGGACCTGGCCGGCCGCAAGCTCCAGTACCTGGCGAGCCAGGGCTACGAGATCGGCAACCACACGCTCTGGCACGCCGAGCTCGGCCGCTATCCGGAGGCCACCGTGCGCGACCAGCTCGCGACCGCGCAGGCGTGGGTGCAGCGGCACGTGCCCGGCTATCGCTTCCGCACCGTGGCCCTGCCCCACGGCAGCTATCCGAAGGAGCTGGGCTGGGCGGTCTCCGGCGAGGCCAAGGGCATGACGTACAAGCACGACGCCATCCTGATGGTGGCGGGCGGCGCGGCGCCCTCGCCGTACGCCAAGAACTTCGACCCGCTCCATTTGCCCCGCATCCAGGTGGTCGACAAGGACTTCGACTACTGGCTCACCTATTTCGACCGCAACCCGGGCGAGCGCTACGTGAGCGACGGCGACCCCGCCACCATCACGGTGGCGAGCGGCACGACCGGGAAGCTGGGAGCGGTGAAGGCCTCCCGGGTGATCGAGCGGCGGTAGGCGCGGGAGCACGCGCCTACTCGTAGTCGAGTTCTGAGCGGGGCAAGTCCCCGCCCACCTGATCGCCGCTCTGGTATATGGTCCTCCGGATGGACCGACGAGCCTTCTTGACAGCGCTGACCGGCGGCCTCCTCGCCGCGCCGATCGCCGCCGAGGCGCAGTCCGCAGGGAAGATCTACCGGATCGGCGTGCTATCCCCATTCTCAGCTTCATTCGGCCCTGGGCCATCCTTCGAGGCGTTCCGCCGGACACTTCGCGATCTGGGATACGTCGAGGGGCGGAACATCGCTCTGGAGTATCGCTGGGCAGACGAACGGTACGATCGCCTTCCCGACCTCGCCGCCGACCTGGTGCGTCGTCGCGTGGACGCTATCGTCTCGACATGGAGCACCCCCGCTGCACTCGCGACCAAGAAGGCAACGAGCACCGTCCCAATCGTCTTCGCCGGAGTGGGTGATGCCGTCGGGGTGGGCGTGGTCGAAAGCCTTACCCGGCCCGGCGGCAACGTAACCGGTTCAACGTTCGTCACCGAGGAGACGATCGGCAAGCAGCTCGAGCTGCTCAAAGGAGTCATCCCGAGGATCACCCGGATCGGGGTAGTCATCAATCCGATGAACCCGGTGTACGGCCCGGTACTGAGAGCGAGTGAGGCGCCCGCCCGAGCCCTCGGGGTGCAGCTCGACGTCGTCGGGGTGCAAAGTGTCGACGACATTGAGCGGGCCTTTCGGGCGGCGATCAAGCGGCAAGTCGGTGGGCTCGTGGTGCTGCGGGACGCGGTGCTCGTTGCAAACCAGCCGCGGCTCCTGATGCTGGCGGAGGCCGCTCGGCTACCGGCAATGTACGGAGTCCGGGAGTTTGTCGACAGCGGTGGCCTGATGTCCTACGGTCCCAGCCTCGCCGACATGTACCGTCGGGCCGGACACCTGGTCGACAAGATTTTGAGAGGCATCAGGCCCGCTGATCTTCCGGTCGAGCAGGCCACCAAGTTCGAGCTGGTGATCAACCTCAAGACCGCCAGGGTGCTCGGCCTGATCATCCCTCCAGCGCTCCTCCAGCGGGCGGATGAGGTCATCGAGTAGCCGCACGCCCGAGCAGGTATTCGTGTCGAGCGGGGTTGGCGTCTCTACCGGCACGTCGGCGGCCGGTGGTACGGTCAGGTCGGGAGGACCGACATGGCCGACGACAAGTTCCTGCTTGCGACCTGTCCGGACGCTCAAGCGAATCGGCTCTAGCTGATGCCAACCCGTGAGCAGGCCGCCGCGATCAACCTCCGAACCGCGATGCGAACCGCCGGTGCGGAGTTCGAGCTCAAGGAGCTGGCCCGGACGATCGACGGCTACTCGGCCACCTTCCAGAAGGGCATGGTCACGCATGTGGAGTCGGGCATCGACGAGGCAATCGTCGAGGACGAGCCCCCGACACCGGCCCTCCTCGCACTGATCCGGAAGGTCCACGGGATCTTTGCTGAGATGGGCTGACGCGACGAACCTAGTCGGCGCTAGGCCAGCGGGCCGACCTGCCGGCGCGACCGGGCGACATGGGCTTTCTTGAGCTCGGCGGCCCGCAGACGTGCGGCGACAGCCTTGGCCCTCAGATCGTCGAGGAAGCTCTGATGGGCGGCGTCGACCTTCCGAATGATGGACGACATGCGGGCGCTCACTGCCATGGGGTGGTCCTCCGTTGGGGATGGATGGGCGGCTAGTATGGCACACCAGCCGGCGGGGCGTCCCTCAGAGAGCTAGCCCGCTCGGTCGGGGCGCCGACCGGCCGGGTCCGCTGCCGGGACCCTGAGCAGCCCTCTACTTGTAGATCAGGTAGGGCGCGCGGCGCTGCAGGAAGGCGGCCTGCGAGGCCTCGGCCCAGCCCAGGATGCGCGAGAAGGGATCTCCCCGCAGGATCGACCACATCGTCGTCCGGTTCACCAGGAGGTTCTGGATGGCCGCCGGCCGGAACTGGGCCGGGTACCGCTCCATCAGCTCGCGGCCCAGCGCGAGGCCGACGGACACCGGACGGATCGCGTCGCGGTCGGTCACCTCCAACCGCACGCCGCCCACCGCCTGCCCCGCGTAGACGCTCGAGGTCGGCGTGAACGTGGTCGGCAAGAACCGCACCCCGACCAGGCCGCGTGCGTTCATGCCGTCGGCCAGCGCCTGTGGATCGCCGATCCACGGCGCGCCGATCACCTCGAAGGGCACGTCGGTGCCCCGCCCCACCGAGAGGTTCGTCGCCTCCAGGAGGCCCACCCCCGAGTAGAGCAGGGCCTGCGTCGGGGTGCGGATGTTGGGCGACGGGTTCACCCACGGCAGCCCGGTCTCGTCGAACCACTGGTTGCGCTGCCAGCGCTCGAGCGGCACCACCGTCAGCTTGACCGGCAGCTTGCGCTCCCCGACCACCATCTGGGCGAACTCCCCCATGGTCATCCCGGTCCGGACCGGGATCGTGTGCGGCGCGGTGAACGACCGCATGTCCGGGTCCATCAGCGGCCCCTCGACCACGCTGCCGGTGATCGGATTCGGGCGGTCCAGCACCACGACCTGGATGCCCCGGCGGCCGCTCTCCTCGAGCGCGTAGACCAGGGTGGTCAGGTAGGTGTAGTACCGCACGCCCACGTCCTGGATGTCGAAGACCAGCGTGTCGATGCCGTTCAGCATCTCGGGCGACGGACGGCGCGCCGGGCCGTAGAGGCTCCAGATGGGCAGCCCGGTGGCCGCGTCGCGGCCGTTGGGCACGTTGGCGTCGACCTGGCCGGTGATCCCGTGCTCCGGCGAGAAGAGCGCGCGCAGCCGCACCCGCGGCGCGGCGGCGAGCAGGTCCACCCCGCGCCTCCCCTGGCCGTCCACGCCGGTCTGGTTGGTGATGAGCCCGATCGAGCGGCCCGCGAGGGACGCGAAGTCGTCCGCGACCAGGCGGTCGAGACCGGTGAGCGTGGGGCCCTCGAGACGGGCGGGCGCGTCGGCCGCGGGCGCGGCGGGTGTGCTCGCGTCCGGCGCGGCGGCCGGCGGCTCGTCGCGCGAGGCGAAGCGCGGGCCGATGGCCGCGCTGACCCGGCGGCGCAGCTCGGCCACGTCGCCCTTGCCGTACGGGTGCACCCGGTTCGTGAGCAGGATCATGTAGACCTGGCTCGGCGGATCCATCCAGATCGCGGTGCCGGTGAAGCCGGTGTGGCCGACCGATCCGAGGGGGAAGTAGGCCCCGAGCGTGCGCGAGTACGGTGAGGCGATGTCCCAGCCGAGCCCCCGCGTCGTCTCGCCGATCACGTGCGGCGAGAACATCGCGCGCACCGTCGCTTCCTTGAGGTAGCGCTTGCCGCCGAGCGCGCCGCCCGAGAGCAGCATGCGGCAGTAGCGGCTCAGGTCGGTCGCGGTGGAGAAGACCCCCGCGTGGCCGGCCACTCCGTGGAGCAGCCGCGCGTTGCCGTCGTGCACGACCCCGCGGAGTGGCCCGTGCGCGTTCACGACCTCCGTCGGGGCGATCCGCTTCTGCCACGACTGGGGCGGCGCGAACGCGCTGTCGCGCATCCCGAGCGGGGTGTAGAAGTTCCGCTGGGCGAAGCGATCGAGCGGCTCGCCGCTCACCCGCCGCACCAGCTCGCCGAGCAGGATGAACCCGGTGTCGCTGTAGAGGAAGGTGGTGCCGGGCGCCACCGAGAGCCCGGCCCTCGCCTGCAGTCGCGCCGCTTCCGGGAATCCCTTCGCCATGGCGTCGCGCGAGGGCAGATCGGGCATGCCCGCGGAGTGCGTGAGCAGCCGCGCGATCGTGACGTCCTGGAAGGCGGGCGTGTTGAACTCCTTGAGGTACTGCCCGAGCGGGGCGTTCAGGTCCACCTTGCCCATCTCCCACAGCCGCAGCACCGACGGCGTCGTCGCCACCACCTTGGTCAGCGAGGCGATGTCGAAGATGGTGTCGGAGGTCATCAGCTCCGGGTGGGGCACCGTCGCACGCCAGCCGAGAACCTTGCGGTGCAGGATCTGGTCGCCCTGGCCGACGATGAGGACCGCGCCCGGGATCTCCGAGGCGGCCACCGAATCGCGCACCGCCTCGTCCACCGCCTGGGTCCAGGCCGCGGGCTGCGCCGTCGCCGCCACGGGCGTGGCGGAGACCAGGAGCGCGACCAGGAGCGGGGCTGCGCGACGGCGCATGCCCTATGATACGAGGTCGCCGCCGGCCCGCGACGCGAAAATCGCTGAGCCCCGTGCTACGATTCGCGTCGTGGCGCAGCGGGTATTCGTCACCGGTGGCACCGGCTTCGTCGGCAAGCACGTCGTTCGCGCACTTCTTGCGCGGGGATTTCTCGTGCGCTGCCTCGTGCGTCCCGGCTCCGAGCAAGACCTGAAGGGATTCGCGTCCATCGACCGTGTTCCCGGCGACGTCCTGAAGCCCGACGACCTCGTATCGAGCGTCGAGGGCTGTGCCGCGATCGTGCATCTGGTCGGCATCATTCGGGAGCAGCCGAGCCGCGGGGTCACCTTCGAGCGGCTCCACGTGCAGGCGACACGCAACATGCTCGCGCTCGCCCGCAAGGCGGGCGCGCCGCGTTACGTACAGATGAGCGCCCTCGGCACGCGCCCGGACGCCCGCGCCCGCTATCACCGGACCAAGTGGGCCGCCGAGGAGGCGGTGCGCGCGAGCGGCCTGGACTGGACGATCTTCCGCCCGTCGATCATCTTCGGGCCGGGCGACGAGCTCGTCTCGGGGCTGGGGCGCATGATCAAGCGCCTGCCGGTGGTGCCGGTACTCGGGGACGGGCGGTATCGACTCCAGCCGATCCCGGTCGAGCAGATCGCCGAGGCCTTCGCGCGCGCGCTCCGGACGCCCGCGACCAGCCGGCAGACCTACGAGGCGGCCGGTCCCGCGCCATACGCGTTCGTCGACCTGCTCGACGAGATCGCCCGCGCCCTCGGGCGCACCCGAGCGCGCAAGCTCCACGTGCCGCTCACCCCGGTGCGGCTCGCCACGCGGCTGCTCGAGTGGCTGCCCCTCTACCCGGTCTCCTCGGACCAGCTGACCATGCTGCAGGAAGAGAGCGTCACCGACCCGGCCCGCTTCTTCGCCGACCTCGGCCTCGACCCCGAGCCGCTGGCGAGCGGGCTCCGACGGATGTTCGCGCGGCCATGACCGAGTGGCCGCACAAAGGGGCCTTCCCCCATCAGCACGGCGACGCGCGCGGCCTGCTCGAGCGCATCGAAGCCCAGCTGCGCGACCGAATCGAGGAGGCCATCGAGATGGCCGCCCTCAAGCTCATGGTCGACGCGCGCGCGCAGGCGGGCCGGCCGGCGCCCGAGAGCACCAGCCCGGCCGACCGCAGTGAGTTCGAGACCGGCGTGCGCGCCTTGCTCGGGCGGCTGCGCGAGCGCTTCGTCGCCGAGCTGCCGCCCGAGCTGCAGGCGCGCTACGAGCAGGCCGAGGCGGCGGTGGCGGACGAGGCCGCCCGCCCGCTGGCCGGCCAGGTCTTCCTCGCCCGCCAGCTCCCGGACTACTGGCAGCGCTTCGAGCGCTACCAACGGGAGGACGCCGAAGCGCGCCTGGCCGACGCGGGGAAGCCCGGGTGGATCCGCCGCCTCTTCGGGCAGTCCTAGCTCCTAGGCCGCGCGGAGCTGGGCGGCCACCTCGGGCGCCTCGCTCCTGAGCCCGGCCACCGCCCAGAGGTCCTCGCACTCGTCGAGGGCCCGTGCCCATTCGGCGTAGCCGTCGAGCAGCGCCGCCCGGAGCGCGGTCAGACGCTCCTCCGAGCGCTCGATGCGGGTCTTCAGGTCCGACTTCAGGCCGGCAGCGGTGCCCTCACCCGCGCACACCGCGATTCGGTCGACCAGGCGGTTCAGATCGTCCTGCAGCAGTCGTTCGAACTGGCTCATGCCAGCACCTCCTGTGGGACTCATATACTAAACACGTGAGGAGGTGTCCAGTCAAGTCCAAGGGGCGAGGAAGCATTGACCCGGGAGGCGGGGGCGAGTAGCTTCTGAAACATGTGTTGCATCGCCGGCTTCCTCCCGCTCCGGGGCGATCCGCCCGCGTGACCCGGGACGGGCGCCTCGTCTTCGCGGCGAAGGCCGCGCGTACCTTCTGCTACGGCTTCCTCGGCGTGCTGTTCCCGGTCTACCTGGCCGAGCACGGGATGGGCGCCGGCCAGATCGGCGTCGCGGTCACCCTCACATTGCTCGCGAGCGCGGCGATGACCCTCGCCATCCGGCGCCCCGCCGAGCGATACGGCGCGCGCGCGGTCCTGATCGCCCAGGCCGGGCTCATCGTCGTCTCGGCCCTCGTCTTCCTCGCAACCGAGCAGCCCTGGCTCATCGTGGCCGCGGCGATGGTCGGCAACCTGGCGGTGGGCACCGGCGAGACCGGACCCTTCCTCACCATCGAGCAGGTCGCGGTCACGCGAGCGACACCGCGCGAGCGCCTGACCACGACCCTCAGCCACTACAACCTGATCGGCTATGGCGCCTCCGCCCTCGGGGCCGCCGCGGTCGCGCGCGCGGGCGCCTCCCCGCGCGTGCTCTTCGCGGTGTTCCTGATGGGCGGCCTGATCCAGATGGCCGCCTACGCGCTCATGCCCGCGGACCCGGTCCGGCCAGCCGGTCCCCGGCCGGTGGCCACGATGCCGTCGCGCCCGCTCGTCCGCCGGCTCGCCGCGCTCTCCGCGCTCGATTCGCTCGCGGGCGGCTTCGTGCTCCAGAGCCTGATCGCCTACTGGTTCTACACCCGCTTCGGGATGGACCTGGCCGCGCTCGGCTGGACGTTCTTCGGCGCGCAGATCCTCTCCGGCCTGTCGCTGCTGCTGGCCGCGCGCCTGGCGCCGCGCCTCGGGCTGGTCAACACCATGGTGTTCTCGCATCTGATCTCGAACGTGCTGCTGATCGGCGTGGCGCTGGCGCCGTCGGTGCCACTCGCGGTCGTGCTCCTGCTCGCCCGCCACCTGCTCTCCCAGATGGACGTGCCCACCCGCCAGACCTTCCTCATGCTGGCGGTGCAGGATCACGAGCGCGAGGGCGCGGCGAGCCTCACCAACATGAGCCGCACCCTCGCGCAGTCGATGAGCCCGGCCCTGACCGGCTGGGTGATGGCCAGCGTCTCGCTGGCGGCGCCGTTCTACCTGGGCGGGGGCCTGAAGATCCTCTACGACGTGATGCT
>DASZJM010000542.1:0-6169 GCA_035948165.1 Candidatus Methylomirabilota bacterium | reverse complement strand
GAACTCGCGCCCGTTCCAGAGCAGATCGGTCGCGTCACCCTTGAGGTGGCCGCCCTTGACCAGCACGTAGCGCGGGCCCATCACGTGGATGCGCCGCGCCGCCTCCTCCATGTCCTCCGGCTCCACCACCCGCATCCCGGCCAGCACCTCGGCCTCCGGGAGGTTCGGGGTCACCACCAGGGCCAGCGGCAGGATACGGTCCGCGAGGGCGGTGCGGGCGTCCGCCTGCAGCAGCGGGTCGCCCGACTTGGCCACCATCACCGGGTCTACCACCAGCTTCTCGATCCGGTGGTCGGCGAGCACGTCGGCGATCGCGTCGATGATCCCCGCGGTCGAGAGCATGCCGCACTTGGCCGCGTCGGTGCCGAAGTCGTCCAGGACAGAGCGGAGCTGCTGCGCCACGAACGCGGGCGGCAAGTTCTCCACCCCCTGGACCCCCACCGAGTTCTGCGCCGTCACCGCGGTGAGGACCGACATACCGAACACCCGGAACGCGGAGAACGTCTTGAGATCCGCCTGGATGCCCGCGCCGCCGCCGGAGTCGGAGCCGGCGATGGTGAGAGCCTTGGGAATCAACATGGCCCCTTAGTATACGGGATACGCCCCAGGCCGGCGGGAAGAACCTCCCGGCGCGGCCGGGCGACGACTACCAGCGGGCCGAGATGCCGAGCAGGGCGGAGTGGGTGTCGAGGTCGGTGCGCAGCGTGGTGCGGCTCAGGTTGGCGTCGCGCAGCTCGACCTCGGGCGACACGTGCGTGAAGCGGTACTCGCCGAAGAGGGCCAGGTTCTTGTACACCTGCACCGCGACTCCCGCGGCACCCTTGAACCCGAAGGAGTAGTCGGTATCGTCGTCGTGGTTCCGGAAGTTGCGCGTGTTCCGCGGGGTGACCGTGGTGATGAAGAACGGCGGGCCCACCGCCAGGTACGGCTGCACCAGGCCCTGCGGCGCGTCGTCCGACTTCCAGAGCGGCAGGCGGAGCATCAGGTCGACCGAGACCGCGGTGGTCTGCACCTCGAAGTAGCCGATGCCGCCGCTGCCGGTGCCGCAGGGGCCGCCGCCCGGGAAGAAGCAGCCGCGGAGCTTCACCGACTGGCCGCCGATGTTCGGGTAGAAGCGGAAGAAGTCGACCGCGAGCCCGACGAACGGCACCGAATCGAAATAGTGGCCGGCGCGGCCACCCCACGCGAGCGAGCGCTCGAACTCCACCGAGTCGTACGTGCCCTGCCCGATCCCCTGGTCATTGAGCTTGACGTCGTGGTCCCGGGTCAAGCTGATCCCGGCGAAGAGGTCGGCGAACCACTCCGCGGCTGCGGGACGCGCGCCGAACCCGAGGGAGGCGAGCAGGATCAGCGCCGCGATCCAGGTCCTGATCATGGCGCTCACTCTACCATCGCTTCGGAGGTCGCGGCCTCGAAACGTGGGGAGGGCAGGACCAGGGTGAACTCCCCGCGCGCGGTGCCCCCCGCGAAGCGCTCCCGGAGCCGGGCCGCCGGGCCGCGCACGACCTCCTCGAACTGCTTGGTCAGCTCGCGGGCCACCACGATCTCGCGTTCGCCCCACACCTGACCCACCGCGTCGAGGGTGGCCAGGATGCGGTGCGGCGACTCGTAGCAGACCACCGTCATCTCGAGGTCGAGCAGCGCCTCCAGCCGGTGGACGCGCCGGCCGGGCTTCACGGGCAGGAAGCCCTCGAAGAGGAAGCGGTCGGCCGGCACGCCCGCGGCGGACAGCGCGGTCACCACCGCGGACGGGCCCGGCACCGGCACCACCGGGATGCCGGCCTCGCGGGCCTGCCGGACCAGCAGGAAGCCGGGGTCCGAGATCCCGGGGGTCCCCGCGTCGGTCACCAGGGCCACCGACTGGCCCCCCTGCAGGGTCTCGAGCAGGCGCGTCCCCTTGCGGAGCTTGTTGTGCTCGAAGTAGCTCGTGACCCGGGCCGGGATGCCGAAGTGAGTCAGGAGGATGCGGGTGCGGCGGGTGTCCTCGCACGCGACCAGGGCAACCTCCTTCAAGATCCGGAGGGCCCGCAGGGTGATGTCCTCGAGGTTGCCGAGGGGAGTGGCGACGACGTACAGCGTACCCGTCAGGCGGACTGCTCTTTCTGCTCGGAGATCAGGATCGGCCGATCCTTGTTGAGGATGACCTCGCGGGTGATGATGCACTCCTTCAGGCCGGGCAGCGAGGGCAGCTCGTACATCACCTCGAGCATGACCTCCTCCAGCACCGCGCGCAGGCCGCGCGCCCCGGTGCCGCGCTTCATCGCCTCGCGCGCCACCGCGGCCACCGCGTCGTCGGTGAACTTCAGCCGCACCTTCTCGAGCTCGAAGTACTTCTGGTACTGCTTGATGATCGCGTTCTTGGGCTCGCGCAGGATGCGCACCAGCGCGGCCTCGTCGAGGTCGTGCAGGGTCGCGACCACCGGCAGGCGACCCACGAACTCGGGGATGAGGCCGTACTTGAGGAGATCCTCGGGCTGGATGAGGGCGAGCAGCTCGCCGACCCGGCGGTCCTCGCGGCTCTTGATCTCGGCCCCGAAGCCGATGCCGGTCCGCCCCACCCGCCCCTCCACGATCTTGTCGACGCCCACGAAGGCGCCGCCGCAGATGAAGAGCACGTTGGTGGTGTCGACCTGGATGAACTCCTGGTGGGGATGCTTGCGCCCGCCCTGGGGCGGCACGTTGGCCACCGTGCCCTCCAGGATCTTGAGCAGGGCCTGCTGCACACCCTCGCCGGAGACGTCCCGGGTGATCGAGGGGTTCTCCGACTTGCGCGCGATCTTGTCGATCTCGTCGATGTAGACGATGCCGCGCTGGGCCCGCTCCACGTCATAGTCGGCCGCCTGCAGCAGACGCAGAATGATGTTCTCGACGTCCTCGCCGACGTAGCCGGCCTCGGTGAGGGTCGTCGCGTCCGCGATGGTGAACGGCACGTGGAGCATCTTGGCGAGGGTCTGGGCGAGGAGGGTCTTGCCGGAGCCGGTGGGGCCGATCAGCAGGATGTTGGCCTTCTGCAGCTCCACCTCACCGGACTCGGAGCCGGCCTCGATGCGCTTGTAGTGGTTGTGGACCGCGACCGCGAGGATCTTCTTGGCCCGCTCCTGCCCCACCACGTACTGGTCGAGCACGTTCTTGATCTCGGCCGGCTTGGGGAGGCTGCGCAGCTCGCGGCTCTTCTCCTCCTCCCACTCCTCCGCGATGATGTCGTTGCAGAGCTCGATGCACTCGTCGCAGATGTAGACGGTGGGGCCCGCGATCAGCTTGCGGACGTCGTTCTGGCTCTTGCCGCAGAACGAGCACTTGAGTGCGCCGCCGCCTTCGCGGGTCCGGGCCATGGTCGCCTACTTGGTGGTGACGACCACTTCGGAGACGGGCCGGGTGGTCGGCTTGGAGGAGATGACCTCGTCCACGAGCCGGTACTCCTTGGCCTGCTCCGCGGTCATGAAGAAGTCGCGGTCGGTGTCGCGCTGGATCTTCTCCATGGACTGGCCGGTGTGATGGACCAGGATGCGGTTCAGCTCCTCCCGCATCCGGAGGATCTCCTTGGCCTGGATGTCGATGTCGGTGGCCTGGCCCTGAACGCCGCCCAGCGGCTGATGGATCATGATCCGCGCGTGCGGCAGGGCGAAGCGCTTGCCCTTCGTTCCCGCGGTCAGCAGCAGCGCGCCCATCGAGGCGGCCTGCCCCATGCAGATCGTGGAGATGGCCGGCTTCACGTACTGCATCGTGTCGTAGATGGCCATCCCCGCGGTAACCGACCCGCCGGGAGAGTTGATATAGAGGTGGATGTCCTTGTCCGGGTCCTCCGCCTCCAGGAAGAGCATCTGGGCGATGACCAGGTTCGCGATCTCGTCCTCGATGTACGTCGGGAGGAAGATGATCCGCTCCTTGAGGAGCCGGGAGAAGATATCGAACGCGCGCTCGCCGCGCGGAGTCTGCTCGACCACCATCGGGACCAGTCCCATCGGGCGCCTCCTTGCCATGTCCGTAGTGTACCTCAGGCGCTGTTTACCGGATTCTTTTCGATGAGGAAATCGACCGTCTTGCGCTCGCCGAGGGTGTGGCGGATCCCCTCCAGGTCGCCGCTCTGCTCGAGCATCCGCCGGACCGCGGGGCCCGGCCGCTGGCTCGCCTGGGCGATCCGCTCGACCTCGGCGTCCACGTCGGCGTCGACGGGCTGGAGCCCCTCCTTCTCCGCGATGGCCTCGATGAGGAGCGCGCGCTTGACCGCCTTCTCCGCCCCGGGCCGCAGGTCCTCGAGGAGCTTCTTGTAGTCCCACGGTACCTTGTCCGGGTCGAGGCCCTGCCGGCGCATGTGCTCCCGCGCGTGCTCGATCTGGTGCCCGACCTGGCGCAGCACCAGGGCGTCGGGCACCTCGAAGGTGTGGCCGGCCAGGACCGCGTCGAGCACCGCCCCCTCCAGCGCGCGGCGGTTGTCGGCCTCGCGCCGGGCCTGCAGACCCTTGCGCACCTCGTCTCGCAGCGCGTCGAGCGTCTCGAAGCTGCCGCCCACGCTCTTGGCGAACTCGTCGTCCAGCGCGGGCAGCACCTTCTCCTTCACCTCGGTCACCGTTACCGAGGCCTCGGCCGACTTGCCCCGCAGCGGCTCGCTGCGATGGTCGTCCGCGAAGCGCACGTGGGTCTGGCGCGTGCCGCCCGCGGCGAGGCCGACCACGGCCTCGTCCATCTCGGGGAGCACGTTGCCCCCGCCGATCACGAAGCCGTAGCCGGTCTCGGAGCGCGGCTCCATGCCCTCGGGGGTCAGGGTGTAGTCGACGATCACCAGGTCGCCCGGATTGGCCGGCCGCTCCACCGCCCGGTACTCGGCGTGCTGCTCCTGCAGCGCGCTCAGGGCCTCGTCGACCTCGCTCTCCGCGAAGGCCTTGGGGGCGTGCTCGATCTTGAGGCCGGAATACGCCCCGAGGGTGATCGCCGGCTTCACCTCGACGACCGCGGCGAACTTGAGCGCCGCGTTCTCCTCGAGGGTCACCTCCTGGAGATCGGGCTCCTCCACCGGCTCGATGCGGGTCTCGGCCAGCGCCTGACGGTAGACGTCGGGGATGAGCCGGCGCGCCACCTCCTGCCGGACATCGTCGGCGAAGTGGAGCTTGATCATGCTGCGCGGGACCTTGCCCTTGCGAAAGCCGGGCAGCTTGGCCTCGCGCTGCACGCGGCCGAAGGCCTGCTCCCACGCCTTGGTGACGACCTCGGGCGCTTCCTCGACCTGCAGCCGCCGCTTGCAGGCCCCCAGCTCTTCGATGTCGACTTTCATGGCTACTCCACGCTGACGATTGGGAAGTCCTTGGCCGGTCAGGCCAGACCCGCATCCTACACTATCGGGCCGCATCGTCAAGAAAACAACAACTTGCCGGACACTGCGCGGCTACGGCTCGGGGTAGACGGTGAGCTCCACGAGGTTGTCGTCGGGGTCCCGGAAATAGACGCTGGTGGACGGGCCGCGGGCGCACGTCCGCGTGGACGGCCCCACCTCGGGGGTCACGCCGCTCCGCTCGAGGAGGTGGAGGACATCCGGAACCGTTCCCGTCCATTCGAGACAGAAGTCGGCCCCGCCGATCGACGGCCGGCGCGCCCCGAGGTACCCGGGTCGGTCCGGCCAATCGCTCGCGTGGACGTTGATCTTCTGCCCGTCGCCGATCCGGATGGTGGGCATGTCGGGCCGGCCGGGCCGGTGCTCCCACGCGATCGCGAGGCCGAGGCGGCGGTAGAACTCGAGGGTGCGGGCCACGTCGCGCACGACGATGACCCAGTGGTCGATGCCCTTGATCGCCATCAGAGGACTCCTGGAGTGAATGCCGGCGCGGGAAGGATGGTGCGAGAGGGGGGAGTTGAACCCCCACGGGTTGCCCCTCTGGATCCTAAGTCCAGCGCGTCTGCCAGTTCCGCCACTCTCGCCCAAGGGCTGCGTCCGCCCGGAGGCCAGGCGAAGGTCAGGATAGCACTGCGGCCGCCGGGGCTCCTCTAGTACAGGAACGGGATCGGCAGCGGCGGCCGGCCGTAGGGTCGCCCGCCCTTGACGGTCAGCACCGGGACCAGCTTCCGGGTGCCGGCCCGCTTGTTGTTCCGGGTGTCCACGAACTCCACCGGCCCGTCGACGATGTCGAGGATCGCGAGGTCGGCCGGCGCGCCGATCGCGAGCGTGCCGAGCCCCGGC
>DASZJM010000541.1:0-1651 GCA_035948165.1 Candidatus Methylomirabilota bacterium | reverse complement strand
CGGGGTACTCGCGCCGGGTGTCGAGGTCGCGCCAGTAGTCCGCGGTGTACTGGAGGCAGAGATCGCGGACCGCCGCCTTGAGGGCTTTCTGCTCGTCGGTGAGTACGAACGTCATGTCCGCTGTCATGTTCATTTCCCCTGGAATCGAGGCTTGCGCTTCTCGTTGAAGGCGCGGACGCCCTCGAGGCGGTCCTCGGTGGTGACGGTGTTGTTGTAAGCCTCGATGGCCAGCGCCATGCCGGTCTCCAGATCGGTCTCGGTGCCCCAGCTCACCGCCTTCTTCGCCTGACGCACCGCGATGGGTCCATTGTCCGCGATGGTGGCCGCGATCTCCAGCGCCTTGGCCCGCGCCTGGCCGGCCGGCACCACATGGTTCACCAGCCCGATGGCCCGGGCCTCGCGCGCGTCCACCCGGCGCCCGGTGAAGATCATCTCCTTGGCCATGGGCGCGCCCAGGATGCGCGGCAGGAGCTGGGTCCCGCCGACGCCGGGGAAGATCCCCCGCGTGACCTCTGGCACCGCGAAGACCGCGGTCTCCCCGCACACCACGAAGTCGGAGAGCACCGCCAGCTCGCAGCCGCCGCCCATCGCGAAGCCCTCCACCGCCGCGATGACCGGCACCGGGCAGTGGAGGACGCCCGCGGCGGCCCCCTCGAAGATCACGTGCTGGGCGCGCCAGGCCTCGTCGCTCATGCCCTCGCGCTCCTTCAGGTCGCCGCCGACGCAGAAGGCCTTGGTGCCCGCGCCGGTGAAGACGACCGCGCGCACCGTCTTGTCCCAGCGCAGGCCGTCGAAGCAGCGCAGCAGGTCCTCGCCCATCGCGGTGTTCATCGCGTTGAGCGCCTCGGGGCGGTTCAGCTCCACCGTGACTATGTAACCCTCGGCGGAGGCGGTGACGTTGAGGGTTCTATAGCTGGACGACATGGCGCTCCGCCAGATCCCGGATGGTGTCGGCGTCGTATCCCAACTCCCTCAGCACCTCGGTCGAGTGCTCCCCGAGCAGCGGCGGGACGCGCGTGGGTGCGGGCCGCTCGCCGTCCCACTTGATCGGCAGCGCCACCGCGCGGAAGTCGGGCACCCGCGGGTGCTTCATCGCGGGGAGCATGCCGCTCGCCTCGGTCTGCGGCTCGGTGGCGACCTGGTCCATGGTCGACACCCGTGCCGACGGCACCCCCGCGCGCTGCAGCCGCTCCAGCACTTCGGCGGCGGTGAAGCCGCGGGTCACCCGAGCGAGCGTCTCCTGCAGCGCCACCCGGTGCTCGACGCGATGGGGGTTGTCGACGAAGCGCGGGTCGCGGACCAGCTCCGGCACCCCCAGCGCGCCGGTTGCCTTGACGAAGAGCGCGTCGGAGGCCGCCGCGATCATGACCCATCCGTCGGCCACCGGAAAGGCCTCGTAGGGCACGATCATCGCGGTGCCCGAGCCCTGCGGCCGTGGGATCTCGCCGGTCGCGAAGTAGTGGCTCATCTGGAAGACCGACCACGCGAGCGCGGTGTCGAAGAGCGCGGTGGTCACCAGCGCGCCGCGCCCGGTCCGGTCGCGCTCGCGCAGCGCGGCCAGGATGCCCATGACGCCCCACATGCCGGTGCCCATGTCCACCACCGAGATCGGCACCCGCGCGGGCGGCTGGCCGGGGTGGCCGTTGATCGA
>DASZJM010000540.1:0-2409 GCA_035948165.1 Candidatus Methylomirabilota bacterium | reverse complement strand
GGGTGCTCGCGCGCGTAGTCGCGCGCGCGCAGCGCGCCGCCCACCCGATCGTGATCGGTGATGCCGACCACGTCGACCCGTCCCGCCGCGGCCCGCACCACCGCCTCCGGCGACTGGCCGCCGTCGCTGTAGAGCGTGTGCACGTGCAGGTCGGCGCGGCCTCGCCCCGTCGACTCCCCCCGCTTCCGGTGGTGCGCGATCGCGTCGTCGATCATGGGTGCAGCATGCACGACGGGCATTGATCACATACCTCTCCCGGCGTGAAGTTTGTGTGACGGCACCGGGCCCCGCGTGGGGCGCGGGCGGGGCGATCAGGCCGCGGAGGGCTCGATGGGCAGGGTGAAGCGGACGGTGGTGCCGCGCTCCTGCTCGCTCTCGATCGTGAGCTCGCCCGCGTGGGCCATGACCAGGTGCTTGACGATGGCGAGGCCGAGGCCGGTCCCGCCCAGCTCGCGCGAGCGCGCCTTGTCCACCCGGTAGAAGCGCTCGGTGATGCGCGGGAGGTCCGCGGGGGGAATGCCGATGCCGGTGTCGGCCACCGCGACCTCGATCCGGCCGGGGACCAGGTTGCGGCCGGTCACCGTCACCGAGCCGCCCTCGGGCGTGTACTTCACCGCGTTGTCGATGAGGTTGATCAGCACCTGGGCGAGGCGGTCGCGGTCGGCCGAGACGAGGGCCAGGTCCGCCGGGATCTGCGCGCTCACCGTGACCCCCGCGCGGGCGGCTCGCGGCGCGATGATGTCCACCACCGAGGCGACCACCTCGCCGATCTGCACCGGGGCGCGCCGCAGGCTCACCTTGCCGAGCTCGATGTTGGAGAGATCGGTCAGGTCATTGAGGAGGCGCCCGAGGCGCTCGCTGTGGCGCAGGACGATCTCGAGGAAGCGCCGCGCGTTCTCCGGCTCCTCGAGGGCGCCCGAGAGGAGCGTCTCGAGATAACCCTGGATCGCGGTCAGCGGCGTGCGCAGCTCGTGGCTCACGTTGGCCACGAACTCGGTGCGCACCCGCTCGAGCTGGCGCAGCGCGGTCACGTCGTGGATGACCAGGACCACGCCGGGCTGATCGTCGGTCATGGCGAGCCGGACCGCGTTGACCCCCAGGATCCGCGTGACCGGCCCGGTGATCAGGAGCTCGCGGCGTACCGGGCTCGGGTCGGCGCCCCCGTGTACCGTCCGGAAGATCTCGTGCAGGTCCGCGTTGCGGATCACCTCCTGGAACGGCTTGCCCTCGCCGCGGGCGGCGCCGAGTCCGAACATGCCGCGGGCCCGCTCGTTCATGAGCAGCACGTGCTCCTGCCCGTCCACCGCGATCACGCCCTCGACCATCGCGTCGAGGATCGCGGTGATCTTCGACTGCTCCTGCTCGAGGTCCTGGATCTTCTCGCGCAGCCGCCCGGCCATCACGTTCAGCGAGCGCCCGAGGGTGCCGATCTCGTCGGTGGAGCGGGTGGGGGCGCGGACCAGGAAGTTGCCGCCGCTCATCTGCCGGGCGATCGACTGCATCTCCACCACCGGATGGGTCACCCGGCCGGCCACGAAGACGCCGATGCCCAGGGCGATCAGCAGGGCCAGGGCGCCGCCGCCCAGCATCACCCGGTGGAGCGCCTCGTAGGAGCCGGTCACCGCGGACAGCGGCAGGGCGAGGCGCAGCACCCCGATGATCCGGTCGCCGTCGCGTACCGGAGCGGCCATGTAGAGGAGCGGCGCGGCCACGGTGGCGCTCCGGCGGAGGTCGCGCCCGCGGTAGCCGGCCAGCGCGGCGCTCACCTCGGGCCGGTCCGCGTGGTTCTCGAGCTGGCTCAGCTCGGCCAGGTCCTTGTCCGATTCGCCGACCACCCGCCCGTCGGGGGCGATGAGGGTCACCCGCGAGCCGGTGGGGCGCGCGACCCGGTTCGCGAAGGTCTGGGCGGCGGGCCCGCCGGCCACGAGCGCGGCGCGCGCGTCCCCGTCGAGCACCGCGGCCAGCGCGGCCAGGCGGGTGTCGAGGGACTCCACCGCGAAGGCCTCCAGCGCGCGGTTGAGGTAGAGGCCGGCGGCCAGGACGCTCACCGCCACGAAGCCCACCAGGGTGAGCGTCAGCTTGAGCGCGATGCTGCGCCGGACGAGCCTCAGGAGCGCGCGCATCTCACCGGTCGCCCTCGAAGCGGTAGCCCACTCCGGTCACCGTGCCGATGCGCTGGCCCTCCGCGCCGAGCTTCTGGCGCAGCCGGCGCACGTGCACGTCCACCGTGCGCGACTCGATCTCCCCCGCGGCGGTGTAGCCCCAGACGTGGTCGAGCAGGTACTCGCGCGAGAGCACCCGGCCGCGCGCTTCCGCCAGCGCGCGCAGGAGATCGAACTCCTTGCGGGTGAGGCTCACCGCGGCGCCGTCCACCGTCACCTGATGGGCGGCGGCGTCGATGGCGAGACG
>DASZJM010000539.1:0-2314 GCA_035948165.1 Candidatus Methylomirabilota bacterium | reverse complement strand
GGCGCGGAGTTGCGAGGAACGATCTGCATGGCTCACCGGTTCCTCGAACAACCCTCCACCGTGGTGTCGGGCGGTTGAAACCGACGCGCCCGATTCGCCATCTAAACCACTGAGGGCGGAGCCGAAACGGGCGACTCAGGGAAACAATTACCGGAGGCATCCCGACAAATACGAGAGGCCGTAATGACCTTTAGAGAGACCGACGGCGTGACCACGATCGAGGCAAGCCAATTCAGAGGGGGCTCGACGGAGCCAAAGCGGCGGGGGCGGCAGCCGCAGGTTGCTGGCAAGAACGCGAACCCGCCGGTAGACGACGAGCTGGATCGCGTGGTGGACACCGCGGTGGAGATGGACGAGACGCCGGCCCTGTCCGAGGAGGCGCTGCGGCCCTCCGCGTCTCCCGCCGAGGACCCCGTCCGCCTCTACCTCAAGGAGATCGGCAAGGTCTCGCTGCTGAAGGCCGAGGAAGAAGTGACGATCGGCCGTCGCATCGAGGTTGGGCAGATCGCGCTCCGGCGGGCGCTCGGCCGCGTGCCCTACGCCACCGCCAGGCTGCTGGCCCTGGTGGACCGGGTGCGTCGGGAGGAGCTGCCGCTGGACGACGTGATCCTGCTCCCCGAGGGCGGGGAGCCGTCGCCGAGCGAGATCCGGTCGAGCCTCGCCGCGTTCGCGCGCATCCGGCGGCTGGAGCGCGAGATCGAGCGGCTGCAGACCGCGCTGGTCGACAAGCGGCGCAGCAAGACGACGCGGGCCAACTACAACAAGTGGATCGCCCAGAACCGCGCGTCGATCCAGTCGGTGCTGGAGAACCTCCCGCTCAAGCCGGCGCTGGCGGACCAGCTCGTGGCCGACATCCGCCAGCTCGTCAAGAGCATGGGGGCGAACACCACGCGCTCGGAGCTGCGCCAGCTCGAGCAGACCGCGGGGCTCGGCCGCAAGGCACTGCTCGCCTCGCTGAGCGAGATCGAGGAGCACGACCGGGTGGTGCGGCAGGCCAAGAAGGAGCTGATGGAGGCCAACCTGCGCCTGGTGGTCTCGGTGGCCAAGCGTTACCTGGGCAGCGAGCTGTCGCTCCTGGACCTGGTCCAGGAGGGCAACATCGGCCTCATGAAGGCGGTGGATCGCTTCCAGTACCGGCGCGGCTTCAAGTTCTCGACCTACGCGACGTGGTGGATCCGGCAGGCCATCACCCGCGCGATCGCGGACCACTCGCGCACGATCCGGATCCCGGTGCACATGGTGGAGACGCTCAACCGCATCTCGCGGGTGAACCGCTCCCTGGTGAACGAGATGGGCCGCGAGCCCACCCCGGAGGAGCTCGCCCAGCACACCGGCGTGCCGGCGCGGAAGGTGCGGCTCATCCTGGAGTCCTCGCGCAAGCCGCTCTCGCTCGAGACCCCGATCGGGGACGACTCGGAGCTGGGCGATTTCCTCGAGGACAAGGGGGCGGAGTCGCCCAACGACAACCTGATCACCCAGGACCTCACCACCCAGGTGGAGCGGGCGCTGAGCACGCTGTCGGCCAAGGAGAAGGAGATCCTGCGCCTGCGCTTCGGCATCGGCGAGGCGGGCGAGCACACCCTCGAGGAGGTCGGCCGCCGTTTCTCGGTGACCCGCGAGCGTATCCGACAGATCGAGACCAAGGCGCTGCGCAAGCTGCGCCACCCGCTCCGCGGCCGCGCCCTCCGCGCCTTCGTCGAGAATTGACTCGGAGGGGGGCTCACGCCCCCCTTCCGAACCTCCCCCCGACAGCGGGATGCGCGGGCGGAGCCCGCGCTCGAAGCGGACTCCGCCCGCGCGTTGCGTCCTAGTGGATCAGCTTGGCGTACTGGTCGAGCAGCGGCAGGATCACGTCACGCCCGTCCGACGGCAAGCGTAGGATCGCGCGGGTGATGCCGGCCTTCGCGTAGCTCTCCAGCGTGGCTTCATCGGGTTTCGCGCCGAAGATCGACACCGAGATCGTCTTCATGTCGCGCCCGGCCCGCGCGGCGCGGGCCTGCAGGTCTTGGAGGCCGCTCAGGATCACGTCGCCGGCCCGCCCTCGCGGGAACCAGCCCTCGCAGAAGTCGACCACCCGCTGCAGCGTGTGCCCACTCTCCCCGCCCAGGAGCACCGGCGGATGCGGCTTCTGGGCCGGCTTGGGCCACGCCCAGATCGGATCGAAGTTCACGTGCTGGCCGTGGAACTGCGCCTCGTCCTTGGTCCAGATCTCCTTCATGGCCAGCACCTGCTCCCGCATCCGCTTGAAGCGGCTCTTGAACTCGGTGCCGTGATTCTCCATCTCCTCCGCGTTCCAGCCGCCGCCGATGCCGAA
>DASZJM010000538.1:0-2278 GCA_035948165.1 Candidatus Methylomirabilota bacterium | reverse complement strand
TTCGCCAAGATCGTGCCGAACCTCATGGGGATATAGGAGAGCGGACCATGGCACGCACGGTTGGCTTCTTCACCGACACCACGCTCTGCATCGGCTGCAAGGCGTGCGAGGTGGCCTGCAAGGAGTGGAACGAGCTCCCCGGCCACGCTCCCAAGTTCCTGGACGGGTTCGACAACACCGGCCGACTCGACGACCAGAACTGGCGGCACGTCCAGTTCCTCGAGCGCACCACCCCGACCGGCTCGGTGGCCTGGAGCATGATGAGCGACGTGTGCAAGCACTGCTCGCTCGCGAGCTGCATGGAGGTCTGTCCCACCAACGCGATCATCCGGACCGAGTTCGACACCGTCTACATCCAGCCCGACGTCTGCAACGGCTGCCGCGACTGCATCGCGGCCTGCCCCTACGACGTCATCGGCTTCAACGAGAAGACCGGCCTCGCCCAGAAGTGCACGTTCTGCTACGGGCGGCTCCAGAACAACCTGATGCCCGCGTGCGCCAAGGCCTGCCCGACCGAGTCCATCAAGTTCGGCGACCTGAGCGAGATGCGCACGGTGGCTACCACCCGCCTGAAGCAGCTGCAGGCCCAGGGGGTGGCCACCGCCCAGCTCTACGGGGAGACGGAGTACGGCGGCCTGCACGCGCTCTTCCTCCTGACCGACAAGCCGGAGGCCTACAAGCTGCCCAGCACCGCGAACGCGGTGCTGCCGAGCCGCAACAACATGCGCAGCTACCTCGGCTCGGTGGTGACCGCGGTGCTGGGCCTGGTCGGCGCGGTGATCGCGTTCCGCCAGCGCGGCGGGGAGGGCTAGCCATGCCCCAGCACTTCGTCGCCCCGCCGCAGTGGGAGTGGTACATCGTCTGGTACTTCTTCCTGGGCGGTCTCGCCGGGGGCGCCTACCTGATCGGCACCCTGCTCCGGCTGCTCGGCGATCCGCGCGACGAGGGAGCGGCGCGGCTCGCGTTCCTGGTCGCGTTCCCCGCGATGGCGATCTGCCCGCTCCTGCTCACCCTCGACCTGGGCCACCCGCTCCGCTTCTGGCACATGATGGTGAACAGCCGGACGTGGGCGCTCAACTTCAAGTACTGGTCGCCGATGTCGGTGGGGGCGTGGGCCCTCCTCGGGTTCGGCCTCTTCGCGACCCTGTCGTTCATCGAGGCCCTGGTGCGGGACGGCCGGCTCGGCCACCCGATCGCGCGCGGCATCGCCGCGGTGATGGGAGGCGCGCTCGGCCGGGTGTTCATGGTGGTGGGCGCGCTGCTCGGCCTGTTCGTGGCCGGCTACACCGGCGTGCTGCTGAGCGTGAGCAACCAGCCGATCTGGAGCGACACGTGGGCGCTCGGCGGGCTCTTCCTGGCCTCCGGGCTCAGCGTGAGCGCGGCCACCCTCGCGATCCTGGCGCGGACCCGCGCGGACGCGTCCGCCACCGAGGGCAAGCTCACCCGCGCGGACCGGATCTTCATCGTGCTCGAGCTGGTGCTGCTGGTCGCCTTCTTCGCCACCCTCGGGGCCCTGGCCGGCCGCCTGTTCGCCCCCCGCTGGATCGTCCTGTGGCTGCTGGTGGCGATCGGGACGCTGGTGCCGCTCGCGATGTCCCGCACGCCCAGCGCCGGTCGTCGCGGCTCGCCGGTGCTCGCGGGATGGCTCGTGCTCCTGGGAGGGCTCGCGCTCCGGATCGTGGTGGTCTTCGGGGCCCAGATGTAGCGTGCTGAAGATCGGCGTGCTGCTCCCCGCCCGCTTCTCCGAGGCGGGAGACTACCTGGCCGACGCTCGCGCCCTCGACGCCGCCGGCGTCGATTCCCTCTGGCTCCGCGACGACGACTTCGACCCCTGGCTCGTGCTGGCCGGCATCGCGGCGGTGACCGGCCGGGCGCGCCTGGCGGTGTCGGTGTCGCGTCGCGACGCGGCTCCCGCCGACGCGCTCGCCCGGCGCCTCGCCACGCTCGATCGCCTGTCGCGCGGGCGCGTGCTCGTGACGGTGGTGCCCGCGGCCGGGCCGGGCGAGACCGAGGCGCTGATCGGCCGCGCCCGGGAGAGCGGCCCGGGGTCCCTGCTGCTCCACGCAAACGGGGGGAGTCACACGCTGGTGGCCGCCCGGCTCGCGGATGGGCTGGTCGCGACGTCCGAGCCCGCGGCGTGCCACGCCACGTTCGACCAGGCGCGCGACCGCCGCGCCCGCGATCGGCTGAAGACCCCGTTCGAGCTGTGGACGCGGATGGCCCCGCCGACCGGTCGCGAGCAGTGGCGCGGCGCGCTCGCCGCCGCCGGCGCGGTCGG
>DASZJM010000537.1:0-3871 GCA_035948165.1 Candidatus Methylomirabilota bacterium | reverse complement strand
GGCGCTGCGCCTCGGAGAGATGCCGGAGGTCTTGGATGCCGAGCGCGGCCGCGGCCACGGTGGCGGTGGTGCAGGAGATGCCGTTGGCCGCCTTCAGGTTGTAGGGGGCGGCGAGGCCCATCAGCCGCTCGTGCATCTCGGCCCGGATGGTGTCCCGCAGCGCCCCGCCCTTCACCTGCTTGCCGCGGAAGGTGAACGTGGTGTCCTTGTGCCGGGTCCAGAAGTGCACCAGCTCCAGGGTCAGCTCGTCGTGGTTCTGGAGCGCGTGGACGAGGGCCGCCGGGTCCACCTGGTAGGCCCACTGCAGATCCAGCGCGAGGCGCAGGAACGAGGCGTCGCCGGTGACGAGCGCGTGGTGGTACGCCGGGCGGGTGACGAAGTCGTACGAGAGATCAGCGCCGCCCTGGGACATCGCCTTCAGGTCCTCGAGCGTCAGGTTCAGCTCCTGGAAGGTGTAGCCGCCGAGCTTGCGCACCAGGCCGGCGATGAGCTGATTGGCGGTGACCGAGAGCGGATGCCCCTCGGACCAGGCGGGGCCGTTCTGCGGGCCCACCTCGATGCCGAGGAAGCCGTTGGCGTCGAGACGCAGCATCCGCTCGCCCAGGGTGCCGAGCGAGTGGATGGCGTCGCCCGCCACCAGCCGCGGCGCCGCGAAGGTAGGATCGAGCCAGTTGAAGGTGGGCTGCCCCTCCTTGAAGTAGTGCAGATACACCCAGCGCCGGCTCGTGCCGTCGGCGCCGACGACGGCGTCGGTGGCCGACCAGTCGGTCTCCTTGACGCCCGGCTCGTAGAAGATGGTGCGCGGGAGCTGCCCGACGATGTAGCCGGCCGCCTTGAGGGCGTCGACCGCCGCGGGCCCGAGGTTGATCGAGTCCTTGCCGGCGGGCACGGCGGGGAGCAGGCCCCAGTCCGTCGGACGGATCTCCACCATGTGGTAGAGGCCCGGATACTCGCCGTAACGCCGCTCGGCGAGGCGGAAATCGGCGCCCTTGCCGCTGTGGCCGGGGATCACGTCGCCGATGATCACGGCGCCGTTGTCGCCCGCGTGCCGGACCATGCTCTGGTATTGCGCCTCGGTGCCGAAGGCCGGATCGATCTCGCTGCTGATGCGATCGAAGTTGCCGTCCACGGTGGGCGTGTACTCGCGCCCGCGGAGGCCGCCGGCCCGCTTCATGGGGCCGGTGTGCACGCCGCCGATGCCGATGTCGCGGAAGACGCGCCAGAGCTCGGGGTCGCCCAGGCTCTCCAGCACCGACTCGCCCGGCCCCGTGATCTGAGACGGCGGGTACGCGGTGAACCACACCGAGGCCAGCGCCGAGGCGGCGCGCGGCTGCGGCACCGCGTAGGGATGCTGCCAGAGCGCTCCCTGACCCGAATAGCGTCGCGCGGCCAGGCCCGCCTGGTGGAGCATCGAGTGCTCCACGAGCCAGCGGATATAGGCCTCGCCGGAGGTCGCGTCCGGCGCGGACGCCGACGGTGCTGCGGCAGCCGGCGCGGCGCTGGAGGACGGGGTGGGCCTGGCCGGCGGCGCCGGCTGGCAGGCCACCCCCATCGCCCCGAAGAGCGCGACCAGGGCGAGCAGGACGCCGCGCAGGCGGGTCGTGGCTCCGGATGCCATCATCGAGCCACCAGAACAGAACCACCCTCGGTGGTCAAGGGCGGGGTCCGGCTTGGAGGAGCGCGTAGACTTCCTGGAGGGCATCCCGGCGGGGGAGGAGGACTCGAATGGGGAGAAGGGCGGTCCGGTGGCTCATGCGCTCGGCCGTGCTGCTCGCGGTGGGAAGTGCGCCGGATCTCGCGGCGGCGCTCGATCCGGCGCCGCCGGCGGAGCTGGTGGTGCTGGGCTCGGGCGGGCCAAGGATGGTGGGTCGCGCCGCGTCGAGCAATGCCATCGTCCTCGACGGGAAGGCCCGGATCCTGGTGGACGCGGGGAGCGGGGCGGCCGTGCGGCTGGGCGAGGCCGGGCTCGACATCGAGGACCTGGACACCATCCTGCTGACGCACCTGCATATCGACCACAGCGGCGACCTGCCGGGCGTGGCGAAGGCGCGCGGCATGATTCACCAGGGCCCGATGACGTTCCGGGTCTTCGGGCCGGCCGGCAGGGGCGTGTTCCCCAGCACCACCCGATTTGTCGCCCGCCTCTTCGATCCGGACGGTATCTATGCCTACCAGCGCTCGTTCGGGGCCGAGGAGCATTTCGCGGTGATGGACCTCCCGATCGACCTGGCGGCGCCCGCGCGCGAGATTCTGCGCGAGGGAGACCTGCGGATCCGGAGTGTCGCCACCAACCATGGCGAGGCGCCGTCCGTCGCCTACCGGATCGACGGGCCGGGGTGGAGCATCGCCTTCTCGGGTGATCTCGATCCGAGCGGCCTGCCCAACCTGACTCGCCTGGCGACCGGCGTCGATCTGCTCGTCTTCAACTGTGCCGTCCTCGATCCTCCCGGGTCTCCGCGGGAGCTCTACACGCGCCACACCGCTCCCCGGCAGATCGGGGAAGTGGCCCGCGCGGCCGGAGCGAGGCGGCTCGTCCTCACCCACATCCCGCCGCTCGTGGACAAGGCCTCCCGCGAGGTGCTGGCGTCGGTGGGCGCGGCCTACGCGGGCCCGGTGGACCTGGCCGAGGACCGGATGCGAGTTCCCCTTCGCGCTCCCTGAGGCCGCCCGTCACGACTCGGCGCCCGCTCTCACGCCCAGCTTGCGGGCGCCCGCGATCCACAGCGACCTCAGGATCCTGACCAGAGCCGGCATCGGATCGTCCCAGGTGAAGAGCATCTGGCGAGCCCCGAGCCAGGAGTAGAGCGACGCCCACGCACCGAGCTGCCCTTGGCGGAAGAGCGCCCAGCAGGCGTAGCGGTCCGCGCCCACCACGCAGTGGCGGCCCGGCTCGTACGCGTGCACGGGCTCGACCGCGAGCCCCAGCGCGTCGCGGTACGCCATCGCGCAGAAGTCCACGCCGCAGTCGGCCGCGAAGCCGATGAAGTACCAGGGGCGCGCGTTCACCTCGAGGAGCTTGAACTGCCCGTCGCGCGCGTCGTACTTGAACTCCGCCTCGAAGACCCCGCGGAACGACAGGTCTGCGAGCAGGTGGTCGATCGATTCCACCGCGGGCCGGACCCGGTCGAGCGGGACGCTCACCATGTAGGTGCTGTCGCCGAAGTCCGGCGGGAACATGCGCAGCCGCTGGCGGACGAATCGGCCGCAGACCCGGCCGGTGCGGTCGACGAATCCCTCCACCATGAAGTGGTGGCTCGGCGGCCCCGGAACGTACTCCTGCAGCATGAGCTCGAGGCCGGCGCTCCGGGCCTGCCGCGCGAGGGTCAGGGCCTCCTCCGGCGTCCGGAAGCGCAGCGCCTTGACGTCGAATCGGCGCCGGAAGGCCTGCGAGTCGCACGGCTTCAGGAACGCGTCGGTGAAGGCGTCGGCCGGGAGATCGGCCCGGTCGCCCTCGAGGTCGACGCGGACGGTCCGGGGGTGGGGCACCCCGAGCCGCTCGAGCGTGGCCGCGAACCGTCCCTTGTCGATGAGCGCCTCGAGGCTGCCGAGCGAGGGCAGGCTCGCCGGGAATCGCGCGGCCACCGCCGCCGGCAGCCGCGCCACCGCGAGCGCCCAGTCGTCGGTCGTGGGGATGAGGACCATGCCGTCGCGGGGCACGCCGGTCAGGTAGTCGCCCAGCGTCGCCGGGCTCGGGGCCTCGCCCCAGGCCGAGGGCACGGCCCGGTGCCAGCGGGAGTGGGCGACGAAGCTGCCCTTGGTGCCCGTGGCGTACACCGGCACGCCGCGACGGCCCAGGCTGCGGATCATGGCCAGTCCCCACAGGTACCGGCCACCGAGGATCAGAGCGGGCCGCTCCGCGCCCCCGGCTCCG
>DASZJM010000536.1:0-2379 GCA_035948165.1 Candidatus Methylomirabilota bacterium | reverse complement strand
GTTCGGCGAGCGCATCGTGAACCTGATGAGTGCGCTCGCCAACCAGTCGAAGGTGGCCATCGCCAACGCGAACCTGTTCCGGGAGATCGAGGAGAAGAGCCGGCTCCTCGAGGTGGCGAACCAGCACAAGTCGGAGTTCCTCGCCAACATGTCCCACGAGCTCCGCACCCCGCTCAACGCCATCATCGGGTTCTCGGAGGTGCTCCTCCAGCGCATGTTCGGGGAGCTGAACCCCAAGCAGGACGAGTATCTCCAGGACGTCCTCTCCTCCGGGCGCCACCTGCTCTCCCTCATCAACGACATCCTCGACCTCTCCAAGGTGGAGGCGGGGCGGATGGAGCTCGAGCTGGCCCGCTTCGACCTGCCGCAGGCGATGCAGGACACGCTGGTCCTGGTGCGCGAGCGCGCCGCGCGGCACGGCATCGAACTGCACCTCGAGGTGGACGGCGGGGTGGGTGAGATCGTCGCCGACGAGCGCAAGATCAAGCAGGTGATGCTGAACCTCCTGTCCAACGCGGTGAAGTTCACCCCCGAGGGCGGCCGGGTCGACGTGCGAACGGTGCCGACCGACGGGGGCGTCGAGGTCTCGGTGGCCGACACCGGCATCGGGATCGCGCCCGAGAATCAGGAGCTGATCTTCGAGGAGTTCCGCCAGGTGGGCGGCGACTACGCACACAAGCGCGAGGGCACCGGGCTCGGCCTCACCCTCGCCCGTCGATTCGTGGAGCTGCACGGCGGTCGGATCTGGGTCAAGAGCCAGCCCGGCCAGGGCTCCACGTTCACCTTCTCGATTCCGGAGCGACCATGGCCGGCGAGCTGATCCTGATCGTCGAGGACAACGAGAAGAACCGGAAGCTGGAGCGCGACATCCTCCAGTTCCACGGCTATCGCACCGCCGAGGCCGACAACGCGGAGGACGGCATCCGCCTCGCCCAGGAGGCCCCGCCGGCCCTGATCCTCATGGATATTCAGCTACCGCGGATGAACGGGATCGAGGCTCTGCACGTGCTGCGGGGCGACGACCGGACCCGCGCGGTGCCGGTGATCGCGGTCACCGCCTCCGCGATGAGCCAGGACCGGCAGAAGATCATGGCCGCCGGCTTCGACGGCTACCAGGCCAAGCCGATCGACGTGACCGGGTTCGTGGCCGCGGTCAAGGAGATGATCGCCCGGCCCGCGAAGGGCGGAGGCGCGCGGTGAGCGATCCGGCGCGGATCCTGGTGGTCGACGACACCCCCATGAACGTCAAGCTGCTCGAGGGGGTGCTGAGTGGGCACGGCTACCAGGTGATCACCGCGCCGTCCGGTCCGGTGGCTCTCGAGCGGGTGCGCGAGGACCGGCCGGATCTGGTGCTGCTCGACGTGGTGATGCCCGAGATGAGCGGCTACGAGGTGTGTCGCCGGCTTCGGGCCGAGGAGGCGACGCGGCTCCTGCCGATCGTCATGGTGACCGCGCTCGATCCGGGGACCGAGCGGGTCAAGGGCATCGAGGTCGGCGCCGACGACTTCCTCACCAAGCCGATCAACCAGCCCGAGCTGCTGGCCCGGGTCCGGTCGCTGCTCCGGATCAAGGCGCTCCACGACGAGCTCGAGGAGCTGAACCGCACCCTCGAGGGGCGGGTCGCCGAGCAGGTGGCCCAGCTCGAGCGCCTCGGCCGGCTGCGCCGTTTCTTCTCGCCCCAGCTCGCGGACCTGATCGTGACCGGCGACGCGGAGGATCCGCTGCGGAGCCACCGCCGCGAGATCACGGTGGTGTTCCTCGATCTGCGCGGTTTCACCGCCTTCGCGGAGACCGCCGAGCCGGAAGAGGTGATGACGGTACTGCGCGAGTACCACGCGGAGATGGGGCGGTGCATCCTCGCCGCCGAGGGCACCCTCGAGCGGTTCACCGGCGACGGCATGATGATCTTCTTCAACGACCCCGCCCCGGTGCCGGATCCGGGCCCCCGCGCGGTGCGCATGGCGGTCGCGATGCGCGAGCGCATCGGCGGGCTCACCGACTCGTGGCGCCGGCGCGGCTTCGACCTCGACTTCGGCATCGGCATCGCGCAGGGCTACGCGACCATCGGGGCCATCGGCTTCGAGGGTCGGCTCGACTACGGCGCGATCGGCACCGTGACGAACCTCGCATCCCGGCTCTGCGGCGAGGCCAAGCCCGGCCAGATCCTGCTCTCCCAGCGGGTCGCGTCGGGGGTGGAGGCCATCGCCCAGGTGGAAGCGGTGGGCGAGCTCTCGCTCAAGGGCTTCCAGCGGCCGGTGAAGGCCTACAACCTGGTGCAGCTCTCCGCTCCCGCGTCGTGAAGGTCTGCGTCGTCGGCGCGGGCGCCATCGGCACGTTTCTCGGCGTCCACCTGGCGAAGAGCGGCTGCGAGGTCTCGGC
>DASZJM010000535.1:0-25860 GCA_035948165.1 Candidatus Methylomirabilota bacterium | reverse complement strand
TCGAGGAGGGGGTAGTACTTGGCCTGGTTGGCGGGGCTGGAATCGTCGAACACGATCATCCTGACCGAGTGCCCGTTGCGCCAGAAGTGCTCGTCGTACTGCTCGACGGTCTCGCCGACGTCGCGAAGGCGAAACGTGGGGATGACGAACGACAGCTCTTTCGAAGGCATGGCCTCACCCTCCGTCGGGGAGCCCGTCGGGCTCTGCGGGCAGGTGGTCCCGGGACAGACGGGCGCCCGGCCCGATACAGAATGGATTGGCTATGTCACGCATCGCCTGGCCCCTGTCCCTCCACGAGTAGTGTGACGAGGGGGCGCGTCAACGTGACGTCAAGAAATGCCGGGCGACTGCAACGATCCCGCAAACGTAGGGATCTTGATGATTTCTTGAGCCGGGGAGCCGTCAACTTGGCAGCGGCTTGACGCGCTGGCGGCATCTGATGGAGTGTCGGCGGGGGACGCGAGTCACGTGCCAGCACCCAGGGATCTGCTCGAGCGCATTCAGCAGCGGTCCGATGAAAGCCTCGCCGGGGTCGGCGAGAGGGTGGCCGACCTACCCGCTCCCGATCTGGCCGACCTCGTCAATCAGCTCTCCCGGGCGGAAGCGGCGATGGTCATCATGATGCTGCCGGTGTCCCGAGCCATCGAGCTCTGCGATCAGCCGACGCTCCGCCGGCGCGGAGCGATTCTCGAGCAGCTCGAGCCCGATCGCGCGGCCGGGATCCTCGACGGGCTGTCCGCCGACGAGCGCACCGACATCATCCAGCAGATGAGCCAGCACGCGCGCCGTCGCGTGCTCCCGAAGCTTCGCCCCATAGTCCGGGTCGAGGTGGAGCACCTGCTGGAGTACCCCGCGCACACCGCGGGCGGCATCATGACGACCGAGTTCGTGCGCCTCGACCCGACGATGACGGTCGGCGATGCGCTCCGGCACATCCGGGCGGTGGCGCGGGACAAGGAGTCGATCTACGCCTGCTACGTCCTGGAGCCGGGCAGCTGGCGGCTGCTCGGTGCGGTGTCGCTGCGGGATCTGGTGATGGCCGAGCTTCAGAGCCTGGTTGGTGAGGTGATGCGTCGCAATCCGATCACCGTCGCCGCGCTCGAGGATCGGGAGTCGGTCGCCCACAAGATGGCCAAGTACAACCTGCTGGCGGTCCCGGTACTGGAGCCGAGCGGGCGAGTGGTCGGATTCGTGACCGTGGACGACGTGATCGACGTGTTGATCGAGGAGCAGACCGAAGACATCATGCGCATGGCCGCGGTGGAGCCGGGCGCCCTGGACCGGCCGTACTTCGACAACTCCATCGCCCGCGTGGTGCGCAAGCGCGTCGGCTGGCTCCTGCTGCTGTTCGTCGCCGAGACGTTCACGGGCACGGTGCTGCGCTACTTCGAGAGCGAGCTGGCCGCGGTCGTGGCGCTGTCCTTCTTCATTCCGTTGCTGATCGGGACGGGCGGCAATGCCGGCTCGCAGACGGTGACGACGATCATCCGGGGCATCGCGCTCGGGGAGATCCGGGTGCGCCAGGCGTGGAGAGTCCTGGGGCGCGAGACGAGCACCGGCGCCACGATCGGCGTGTTGATCGCGGTGGTGGCTTTCGCGCGGGCGCTCCTGTGGGGGTCGAGCATGGCGCTGGCTCTCACGGTGTCGATCAGCGTCCTGGCGATCTGCGCCTGGTCGACGACGATCGGCTCGCTGATTCCTCTCATGGCTC
The DNA here is from genome assembly GCA_035948165.1 of Candidatus Methylomirabilota bacterium. Classification (GTDB taxonomy): domain Bacteria; phylum Methylomirabilota; class Methylomirabilia; order Rokubacteriales; family CSP1-6; genus CAMLFJ01. The sequence continues at coordinate 24,149 of DASZJM010000535.1, read as the reverse complement.
ACCGCCTGAGGATCGATCCGGCCGTACTCTCGGCCCCGCTGATCGCGACACTCGTGGACGCCACCGGGCTCGTGATCTACTTCAGCATCGCCAAGGTGATCCTGCATCTGTGAGTAGCGGCCGTCAAATTGAGATCTCGAGTCCAGGTCGGTGCTACCGTGGCAGAACGCGAGGTCCAAGGTAGTGCCTACACCGGTTAACATCGGGGAGCCCGACATGTCCCTGGCGATGTCGATGGACGCGAGCGAATCCGACACGGTCGGTCTTCTCTGTCCGGTGGCGGGTTGCCGGCGGGCCCTCACGCGAGACCGAGGCGGCCTGGCGTGCGCTCGCGCGCATTCGTTCGACCTGGCCCGCAGCGGGTACGTCAACCTCCTGCTGCCCCAGGACCGGAGATCGTCCCAGCCCGGCGATGCCCCGGCCACGGTGGCGGCGCGCCTTCGGATCGAGGCGCGCGGTTGCGAGACGCCACTCACGGAGGCCATCACGAGCCTCCTGACCGTCGGCCCCGGCGACGCGGTGCTGGATGTCGGTTGCGGGGCGGGCCAACACCTGGCCGCCATGGTGGCGCGGTTCGGCTGCGAGGCGCACGGCCTCGACATCTCGGTGCCCGCCATCGACGCGGCGGCGCGTCGGTACCCCGCGCTCCACTGGGTGGTCGCCAACGCGGACCGCTTCCTGCCCTACCCGGCCGCCTCGTTCCGGCTGGTGGCCTCGATCACCGCGCAGCGAAACCCGGAGGAGTTCCGCCGGGTGCTGGCCGACGAGGGCACCCTGCTCGTGGTGGTGCCCGCGCCCGACGACCTGATCGAGGCGCGAGAGCTGATCCTGGGCGAGGGAGTCAGCCGGGATCGGGTCGACAAGGCGATCGAGGACTTTGCTCCTCTCTTCGTCCTCGATCGGCACGAGCGCATCCGGCACGTGGTCCATCTCGACCCCGCCTCGGTGCGCGACGTCATGGTCGGCACGTATCGCGCCGGGCGGGCGAGCCGGCTCGCCCGGCTCGCCACCGTCCCGGACCTGGACGTCACCCTGAGCCGTGACGTGCTCCTCTTCCGTCCGGCCCGTCGACGGCCGGCACACGGCGCGCGCCCCAGACCCGGCTGAGCACGACGCCACGGAGGACGAAGTCATGGGTCGAACCGACGACATCCGGGTCTGGGCCATCGCGGGAGCGCTGGGGTCGATGGGCCTCGGCATCGTGCTGATCCCGCTCCGGACGGTGGTGGCGGCGTCCAACCTCGCCTTCGTCTTCCTCGCCTTCACCATCGTGGTGGCCGAGCTCGGCGGGCGAGGCCCCGCTCTCGTCACCGCGCTGGTGTCGGCCATGAGCCTCAACTTCTTCCTGACCGAGCCCTACCTCACGCTCGCGATCAGCAAGCCCGACGACGTGGTCGCCTTCGTCGCGCTGGCCGCGTGCGGGCTCATCGCCGCCGCCTTCGGGAGCCGGCGCGAGCGCCTCTCGGAGGTGGTCAGTCGCGCGGACCGAGAGCTGGTCATCCTGACCCGTCTCCTCGAGCGCGCGCGGAGCGGACGGGCTCTCGCGTCCATGCTGGAGGACCTGCGGACCGACTTCGACCTGGGAGGTCTCGTCCTTCGCGACGGGCAGGGCCGCGTGCTGGCCGCGACGCCGGACACCGCGGTCGCGCGGCCGGTGCCGCGGCTCGCCCTCACCGCCGACACCCTCTTCGCCCCCTCCAACGAGACGGTGCGGTTCGGGAGCAAGGGCATGCGCCTACCCGAGGGGGGCGGTCGGCTCGCGCTCCAGACCGCGCGCGGCCCGATCATGCTGGACCTCTGGGAGGGCAACGAAGAAGGTTTTACCGACGACGAGAGCCGGACGCTCGCGATCGCCACGTCGATTCTGGGCCTCGGGATGCGGTAAGGGCTGGCCTTTCGTGATAGCGTGGATTCACTGTCATGCCGCGCACGTCGCCACGCGTCTATTCAGCGCTGGGGTTCGCGCTGGGGTCGGTCCTGGCCGCGCTCCTCGGCTGGCCGGGCTCCGCCCTCGCGATGAGCGAATCGGAGCGTCTCTGGACGGTGGGCGACCGCGCGTTCCAGGACGGGCTCTTCGCGCAGTCCCGCCGCATGCTGGAGCGCCTGCTCGAGCGCTACCCCTCGGACGCCCGCGCGCCGGAGGCCACGCTGCTCCTCGGCAAGGCGCGCCTCTCGCAGGGCCAGCCCGAGGCCGCGCTCCAGGCGTTCCGCCAGGCCCAGACCTTCTCGCCGGTCCCGGGCCGGCCGGACGAGGCCCGCTTCTGGGAAGGTGAGTCGCTCTTCCGGCTGAAGCGCTATCCGGAAGCGCGCGCGGTCTACGACAAGATCCTCACCGACAATCCGAATTCGCCCAGCGCGCCCGACGCGGTCTACGGGCTCGCGTGGGTGAACCTGGAGCTCAAGCGGCGCGACCAGGCGGTGACCGAGTTCCGCCGCCTGCTCTCGAGCTATCCCGAGAACGGGAACGTCCCGTCGGCCACCTTCTATCTGGCCCGCACGCTCGTCGAGCTGAAGCGTCCGGACGAGGCCATCGGCCTGCTCCGCGGCTTCGTGACCAAGTACCCCGACAGCCGGCTGCTGCCGGACGCCCGCTACACCCTGGGGCAGGCCCTGATCGCGGCCGGACAGAGCGACGAGGGAGTGGGCGAGCTTCGCACGTTCGCGAAGACCTACCCGAACTCCGACCTGGCCCCCGCCGCGCGGCGCAACGTGGTCGACACCCTCGTGCGTCAGGGCAAGAAGAGCGAGCTGGCCGAGGAGTACAAGACCCTGGTCGCCCAGACCCCCGCCACCGCCGAGGGGCTCTACGACGCCGGGCTCGTCGCGAGCAAGCTCGGCCGGCCGCGCGACGCGGATACCGCGTGGGCGCGCCTGCGGAAGGACTTCCCCGACCATCCCCTGAGCGGGCGCGTCTCGCTCGAGATGGCCCAGGCCGCCTTTGCCAAGAACAGTTTCAAGGACTCGGCCACCCTGGCTCGCGCGGCCTCGCGCAGCCCGGAGGACGCGGTCCGCGGCGAGGCGTTCGTGCTGCTGGGGGAGAGCGAGCTCAAGCAGAAGCGCCACGCGGCGGCGGTCGCGGCCTTCAAGTCGGCCGCCGAGGCCCCCGCGATCGAGCCCGCGATGCGCTACCGGGCGCTCGCGGGCACCGGCCTCGCGTACGAGGAGCAGCGGCAGTGGGCGCAGGCCGCGAAGTTCTACGACGAGGTCGCGACCAAGAGCCCCGACAAGACCCTCGCCTCGTGGGCGAAGGAGCGGCTGGCCGCGGTCAACACCAACCTCCAGTCCGACAAGGGCGACGCCCGGCCCGCGCCGAAGGCGCCCGCCAAGGGCTCGACCGGCAAATCGGGGGGCGCGAAGCCGTGATCCGCCCGCGCGCGCTGTCGCGCCTCTTCACGCTCGCCGCGCTCCTGCTCCTCGTGCCGGGCGGGGCGGCGCGCGCCGACATCGCGCTGATCCTGCCGCCGCCCGACCCGGCCACCCTCGTGCCGCTGGCCTCGCCCCCGCTCGACAAGCCGCCGGTGCCGCTGCCCGCGGTGCCGCTGCCGCCCGCGCCGGCGGGTCTGCCCGAGCTGCCGCCGGCGCCGATGGTGGGCAACCTGGGCGACCGGCCGGTGGCCCCGCTCGCGCCCCCGCGCTTCCTCGCGTGCAACCCGGTGGGCAGCCTCTTCGGCGTCGCCTCCGAGCTGATCGAGTGCGGGCGCGCGCGCTACCAGCGCGGCGAGCTGGACGAGGCGCGCGACATGTTCCAGCGCGCGGTGCAGGAGGCGACCGAGCGCGGCCAGATCCGCGAGGCCCGGTACTGGCTCGGCGAGACGCTGCTGCGACAGGGCAAGCCCGCCGAGGTCGAGCGGCTCATGGAGCAGGTCCAGCAGGACGATCCTCGCGGGGAGCTCGGCCTCTACGCGGCCCACGAGCTGGCCTGGGTCTCGCTCGAGCTGGGCAAGCCCGATCGCGCGCTCGCGCTGTTCGACACCCTGCTCAAGATCGGCGCGCCACCCGCGCTCGTGTCCTACGCGCGCCACGGGCGCGGGCTCGCCCTCTACGGCCTCAAGCGCTACCCCGAAGCGCGCGACACGTGGGCGGGCCTCCTCAACCAGAGCGCGCCCCGCGCGGTGGCGTGGGAGGGGACGTTCTGGCTCGGCGACACGCTCGGGCGGCTCGGCGACTACCCGGGCGCGGTCCAGCGGCTGCAGACCTTCGTCTCCGGCGGCCCCCAGACGCTCATCGACAGCGGGCTCCTGCGCCTCGGCTGGTGGAGCCGCGCCGCCGGTCAGCCGCTCGACGCGGCCAAGGCCTATCGCGGCATGCTCTCGGCGTATCCGCGATCGCGCGAGGCGACCTGGGCGCGCGCCGGGCTCGTGCAGGCGCTGCTGGATCTCGACGACTACACCGCCGCGCGTGACGAGGCCAAGAAGCTCGAGCAGGCGGGCCCCACCGGCCCGCTGGTGGTGCCGGTGCGGCTCCTGATGAGCCGCTGGGCCACCGAGAAGGCGCGCGTCGACGAGGCGCGCGAGATCAACGACGACCTGCTGGCGCGCACGCTCCCGCCCGCCACCCGCTCGTACGTGCTGACCCTGAGCGCGGAGACGAGCCGGCTCAACCGTCAGCTCGACGAGGCGCGCGACCGCTTCGAGCTGGTGCGCAGCGCCCCGGGCTCGCCGGCCCTGGCCGCCTACGCCGCGCTCCGCCTGACCCAGATGGACTTCGACACGCGCGAGTTCGCCAAGGCGCGCGACGGGGCGCGCAAGCTCGCGGCCGACACCACGGCGCCGCCCGAGATCCGCGCCGCGGCCCAGGTGCTGGGCGGGGAAGCGGCGTACTGGGCGCGCGACTACGCGCAGGCCGCCGCCCTCTACGGCGGCTTCCTCTCGGCGTACGGGTCGCGGCCGGAGGCGCCGATGGTGAATCTCGCGCTCGGCTGGGCGGAGCTGCGCGGGGGCAAGCCCGACGCGGCCCGCCAGCGCTGGACGCGCTTCGCCCAGCAGGCGGAGGGTGATCCGCGCGCGCCGGAAGCGCTCGTGCTCGCCGCGGAGCTGGCCGGCCGGGCCGGCGACTGGGCCGGGGCCCAGAGCTTGCTCGACCAGGTGGTGGACCGCTACCCGAACAGCGAGTACGCCGAGGTCGCGATGCTCAACCGCGCGATCCTCGCGGTGCGCGGCGGCCGCGCGGCCGACTCCCTGCCGGAGCTGACCCGACTCGTCAACCGCGGCGCGGTCTCGCCGTACGTCGGCCGGGCCCGCGCCACCCGCGGCGCCGCGCTCCTCGCCACCGGCAAGCCCGCCGACGCGGAGCGGGATTTCCAGGCCGCGCTCGGCTCCGGCGAGACCGGCCTCGCCCAGCTCGGGCTCGGCAGCGCGAGCTTCGCGCGCGGGCAGTGGGACCAGGCGGCGCGCCAGTTCGCGGAGGCGCGGGACGCCGGCGCGGGTCCGGTCGCGGACGCGGCCGGCTACGGGCTCGCCGCCGTGCTCTTCAACCAGCGGAAGATCGAGGAGTTCAAGCAGGCCGCGACCCCGATGGTGGCGGGCCCGGTCGATCCGGCCACGACCCCGCGGCTGGTCCAGGCCCTCGCCGCGGTCGCGGTGGAGGAGAAGCGCTGGAGCGACGCGCGCACGCTGACCCTGCGTCTGGCCGACCAGTTCCCGCGCTTCGAGGGCACGCCGCCCGCGCTCACGCTCCTGGCATCCGCCGCCGGCCAGAACGAGCAGTGGGCGCTCTCGCGCGACATGTACGCCAAGCTCGGCGAGCGCTTCCCGGGCAGCCCCACCAGCGCGGGCAACCGCCTCGACTACGCCGAGGCCCTGCTGCGCACCGGCGGGGCGGCCGAGGCCCGGCGCACGCTCGAGACCGCCGCCGCGGCGGGCACGGGCCAGGCGCCGTCCGTCCGCGCCTCGATGCTGCTCGCGGAGGCGCAGGAGGCCACCGGCGATCGGGCCGCCGCGCTCGACACCTACACGCGCGTCGCCGCCGCGGGCACCGCGACGGAGAAGGCGTCGGGGCTCCTGGGGCAGGGCCGCCTGCTCGCGGCCGACGGCAAGTGGGATGAGGCGCGCGGCCGGCTCGAGCAGGCGCTCGACGCGGGCGACGGCGCGGTGGCGGCGGAGGCCGCATACCGGCTCGGCGAGGGCTTCCGCTCGACGGGAAAGGCGCAGGATGCGGCCGACATGTACCTGACCGCCGCGTATCTGTCGACCGACTCGCCGTGGGCGCGCCGCGCGCTGGTGGGAGCGGGCCAGGCCTTCGCCGCGCTCAAGCAGAACGACGCCGCGGTGATCGTGTACCGGAAGCTGCTCGCGATGAACGGGGTCGAGGCCGATCTGGCCGACGCCGCCCGCCGCGGGCTCCGCGCCCTCGGCGCCTCCTAATCTCTCCCTCTCCCCTCAGGGGAGAGGGCAGGGTGAGGGGCCAGGGTGAGGGGTGGTGCTGGAGGGGCGGTACCCTACTTCACCGCCGCGGTAGACGGAATCGCCCCCACCACCGCGTCGAGATTCGCGTTGTCGCCCGCGAAGCGGTCACGCCACTCGTAGTGGACCCGGTCGCCCGGCCCGAGCACGAAGGTTCCGCCCTGCTGGACCACGTCGCCCTGGCGCCCGACCTGACGGAAGCCCTTCGCGAACGCCACCACGCCCTTCAGCACCGCGCGGACGTGATAGGTGCTGCCCCACCCGCGCACGAGCCCGGCGGTCCGGAAGGCGCGCCCCGACCGGTCGACGTACAGCGCGCCCGCGTAGCCGGTGGCCTGCCGGAAGGGCCCGATGTGCTCGGGCTTGGCGGGCGCCACCACCACGAGCGTGGCCCCCCGCCGCTCGATCTCGGGCAAGCGCTTCGTCAGACCGGCCACCTGCTGGCGGCAGAAGATGCAGCCCAGGTGGCGGACGAAGGCCAGCACCACGGTGCGCTCGGCCCAGAGCCCCTTGAAGGAGACCGCCGCGCCGGCTTCGTCCTGCACGGTGCACTGGGCCAGCGCGGCGGCGAGCAGATCGTCCATGCGATGCATTGTAACCGGCTTGCATTGTCACTAAAATGGGCCGCGCCATGCGGGGATACGGCGGGCGGGTCCTCTTCGTCGACGTCACCACCGGCGCGAGCCGCGTCGAGCCGGTGTCGGAGACGATGGCCCGCGAGCTCCTGGGCGGCAACGGCTTCGCCGCGCGCCTGCTCCTCGACCACGTGCCGCCGGGGATCGACGCCTACGATCCGGCCAACGCGGTGATCTTCGCGGTGGGGCCGGTCACCGACACCACCGTCCCCGGCAACAGCCGCGCCTGCGTGGCCGGGAAGTCGCCGCTGACCGGGCTCTTCTTCGACTCCACCTTCGGCGGCCGCTTCCCCGCCACCATGAAGCGCACCGGCTTCGACGCGATCGTGATCACCGGGCGGGCCGACGAGCCGGTCTACGTCAAGGTCACCGAGGCCGGCGCGGAGCTGCGCCCCGCGCGGTCACTGTGGGGCCAGACCACCCGCGACACCGTCGCCGCGCTCCACGCGGCGGAGGGCGGCGACGTCGACGTGATGGCGATCGGCCCGGGCGGCGAGCGCCTCGTGCGCTTCTCCGCGATGGGCAGCTACTGGAAGAACCGGGAGGCCTTCGCGGGCCGCGGCGGCCTGGCCTCGGTGCTGGGCAGCAAGCGGGTGAAGGCGGTGGTCGTGGCGGGCACGCGCAAGACCGAGGTGGCCGATCCCGCCGCCCTCAAGGCGCTCCTCGAGCAGCAGCGCGAGCCGCTCAAGACCGGGACCAAGGCGCTCTCCACCTACGGCACCCCGTTCCTGGTGAAGCCGATCAACACCCTGGGCGCGCTCGGCTCCTACAACCTGCGCGGCGAGGTCTTCGCGGAGGCGGTGGCGATCTCCGGCGAGGAGATGCACGCCCACATGCACGACCGCGACACCACGTGCCTCAAGTGCCCGGTCGCCTGCGGCAAGCAGTATGAAGTCCGCGAGGGCGAGCTGGCCGGCCTCAAGGCCAAGATGCCGGAGTACGAGACGATCTTCGCGTTCGGCTCGATGCTCGGCAACGCGCACGCGGGCTCGCTCACGCGGGCCAACGACCTCTGCGACCTGCTGGGCCTCGACACCATCAGCATGGGTGTGACCCTCGCCTTCGTGTGCGAGGCGGTGGAGCGCGGGTGGCTCACCGAGCGCGACCTGGGTCTGCCGTTCGGCTGGGGCGACTGGCGCGGGATGCTGCGCCTGATCGAGATGACCGCGGCGCGCGAGGGCTTCGGCGACCGCCTCTCCGAGGGCGCGTGGCGGCTCGCGGAGTCGGTTCACCCGGAGGGCACGCGGCTGGTCTACGCGGTCAAGCGGCTCGAGCTGCCCGCGCACTCCGCGCGCGCCCTCAAGGGCATGTCGATCGGCTACGCCACCGCCACCCGCGGGGGCAGCCACCACGACACGCGGCCGACGCCCCAGTACGCGCAGAACTTCGACCGGCGCAGCCCGGAGGGCAAGCCGGAGTTCGCGGTGCGAAGCCAGCACTTCACCGCGGTGGACGACTCGCTCGTGCTCTGCCGCTTCACCTCCGAGCGCGGCTTCGGCCTCTACGTCGACGAGCCCTACGCGCGCATGGTGGGGGCCATCACCGGCTGGGACATGACCACCGAGGAGCTGGAGCGGGTGGGCGAGCGCGTCATCAACCTGGAGCGCCTCTTCAACGTCCGGGAGGGGGTGCGGCGCGACGCCGACGTGCTGCCGTGGCGGGTGATGCACGAGCCCATTCCGGACGGCCCGTCGGCCGGCGCCTACTGCCCGCCCGAGGAGCTGGACGGGATGCTCGACCGCTACTACGCGCTGCGGGGCTGGGACGCCGACGGGGTGCCCACGCGCGACCGGCTCGCCGCGCTCGACCTCTGACCCTGCGAGGGCCACCATGCCGGTCACCCGCTTCGACGTGACGCTGCGCCGTCCGCTCGCCGGCTTCCCGGCCTACGAGGAGCTGAAGGGCCGCCTGCACTTCGCGATCGACCCCAAGCACGCCGCGAACGTCCGCATCACAGACGTGGCCCTCGCCCCGCGCGACGCTGCCGGCCGGGTGACGTGGGACTCGGACGTCTCCATCCTGTTGCCGATGGATCGCGCGCGGTGCTCCGGCCGGATTCTCCTGGACGTGGTCAATCGCGGCAACACGGTGGCGGTACCCAACTTCAATCGCGCCACCCGGCCCGCGTTCGGCCTGGGGTCGGACCCGAACCCGCCGATCGACGTGGGCGACGCCTTCCTCATGAAGCGCGGCTGGGTCGTGATCTCGTGCGGCTGGCAGGGCGATCTGCCGCGGGTGCCCGGCCTTCTCGGCATGCGCACGCCGGAGGCGCGCGACGCGCAGGGCCGTCCGCTGCGGGGGCGCATCCACACCCAGGTGCAGTCCACCGGACCGGTCGCCGACTTCCTGCTCTCCGATCGCGGTCACGTGCCGTATCCGGCCGCGGACCTCGAGGAGCCGGGCGCCCTCCTCACCGTGCGCGATCAGCCCGACGGCCCGGCGACCACGATTCCCCGCGAGCGGTGGCGGTTCGCGCGGAGCGAGGGCGGTCAGATCACTCGCGACGCGGGCCACATCCATCTCGACGGCGGCTTCGAGAAGGGGCGCCTCTACCAGGTGACCTACACCGCCGAGGGCGCGCCGGTGCAGGGGCTCTCGATGGCCGCGCTGCGCGAGGCGGTGGCGTGGCTGAAGCACGGCGGCGCGGCGGAGGGCAACCCCGCGCCCGGCCGCCTCCGCTGGGCGTACGCCTACGGGCGCTCGCAGACCGGGCGCCTGCTCCGCACCCTGGTCTACGAGGACCTGAACCTGGACGAGCACGGGCGCGAGGCGCTCGATGGGGTGATCGCCAACGTGCCCGGGGGCATGCGGGGCGAGTTCAACCAGCGCTTCGGCCAGCACTCCAAGGACCGCAACAACATGATGGCGCACCTCTTCCCGTTCACCGATCAGCCGTCGGTGGACCCGGAGACCGGGGCCAAGGACGCGCTGCACGCCCGCCTGGACGCGCGGGGCAGCCGGCTGCGCGTGTACTACACCAACACCTCCGCCGAGTACCACCGCGGCGACGCCTCGCTCATCCACACCGATCCCGACGGCCAGCGCGACGCGGCCCTCGGCCCGAGCACGCGCGTCTATCATTTCGCGGGCACCGAGCACGGCCTCGGCATCTGGCCGCCGACCGACACCCAGACCGCGCCCGCCGATCCGACCGGCCCGGTGGAGCGCTCGCAGAACCTCCGCGGCGTGGTCGACTATTCCCCGCTGCTGCGCGCCTGCCTGATGCACCTCGACCGCTGGGTGGTCGAGGGGATCGAGCCGCCGCCGAGCCGCCACCCGCGCCTGGCCGACGGGACCGCGGTGCCGCCCGATCACCTCGCGGCCGCCTTCGCGCGCATCCCGGCCGCGCGCTATCCGCGCCACAACCCGCGCACGCGGCGGCTCGACTGGACGACGGTGCCGCCGACGCCGGGGCGCGCGTTCGGCTCGCTCGTCTCCGCGGTGGACGACGACGGCAACGAGAGGGGCGGGATCGTGCTGCCGGAGCTGGCGGTGCCGCTCGCCGCCCACACTGGCTGGAACTTGCGCCATCCCGACATCGGCGGCGCGGAGCAGCTCCTGGTCTTTGCGGGCGCGACCATCCCGTTCGCGCGCACCCGCGCAGAGCGGGAGGCCTCCGGCGACCCGCGGCCGTCGATCGCGGAGCGCTACCCCTCGCGCGAGGCCTATCTCGAGCGCGTGCGCGAGGCGGCGCGGGCCCTCGCGCGCGAGGGCTACCTCCTGGAGGACGACGTGCCGCTCTCGGTGGCCGCGGCCGGGCGCCTCTGGGATCACTTCACCCGCTGATCGATCGGAGACTCCCCATGTACGATCTCCTCCTCAAGGGCGGCACCGTGCTGGATCCCTCCTCCAAGCTCGGCGGGGCGCTCGACGTGGCGGTGGAGAAGGGCGCGATCGCGCGCATCGCGCCCGGGATCGCGGAGACCGACGCCGCGCGCACCATCGACGTGCGGGGCAAGACGGTGACGCCGGGCCTGATCGACCTGCACGCGCACGTGTTCGAGGGCTTCAACCGCACCGGGGTCAATCCCGACCTGGGCGGGGTCTACGCGGGGGTCACCACCATCGTGGACGCGGGCAGCGCGGGGGCGGCCACCTTCGCGGGCTTCCCGCGCCACATCATCCCGAGCTGCCACACCGAGATCATCCCGTTCCTGCACATCTGCCAGACCGGGCTCGCCACCATGCCCGACATCATCGCGGAGAGCAGCATCAATCTCGACGACACGCTCAAGGTGGTCGATCAGCACCGGGGCCTGATCCGCGGGATCAAGGCGCGCATGGTCTCGCCCGCGCTCGAGATCATGGGCATGGAGATGCCGCGGCTGGCCAAGCGGGCGGCCAAGGAGAGCGGGGTGAAGCTGATGGTGCACATCGGCGACACCGAGAAGCGCTACGACCCCAAGGTGATCCGCTCGCTGCTGCCGCTGCTCGAGCAGGGCGACATCCTCACCCACTACTTCACCGCCAACCCGGGCGGGGTGCTCGACGGCAACGGCAAGCTGGTGCCGGAGGTGAAGGAGGCGGCCGACCGGGGCGTCTGGTTCGACACCGCGCACGGGCGCATGAACTTCAGCTTCGACGTGGGCCGCCGGGTGATCGAGCAGGGCGTGCTCCCGCACTGCATCAGCACCGACCTCACCGTGCCCGGCCGCATCATGACCGTGCACAGCATGACCGAGATGATGACGCGCTTCCTCGGGCTCGGCTTCACGCTGCCGCAGGTGGTGACCATGTGCACCGCGAATCCCGCGAAGGCGGCCGGCGTCGCGGAGCGCCTCGGCAGCCTCGCGGTGGGCCGCCAGGCCGACATCTCGGTGCTCGACGTCCGGCCCGGCGACTGGATGGTCTATGATGTCCTCGGCGCGGGGCTGCGGGTGGACCGCGCGGTGGTGCCGTTCGTGACCGTCAAGAAGGGTCGGGTGTTCACGCCGGACTGGGGCCCACGCTCGTGGGGCTGGGAGCCGGATCGCGCGCTCCCCGCGGGCGGGCCGATCCGGGGCGGCTGCTGCTGAAGGGAGAGGAGCGATGATGCCGGTCCTGCCGGAGTGGTCGAGCCTGGGGCTGTTCGCGATCGCGGCGCTGGTGCTGCTGCTCACGCCGGGCCCCGCCGTCCTCTACATCGTCACGCGCAGCATCGACCAGGGGAAGCGGGCGGGGCTCGTCTCGGTGCTGGGCGTGCACGTGGGCACCCTGGCCCACATCTTCGCGGCGGCCGCCGGCCTCTCCGCGCTCCTCGCCGCCTCCGCCACCGCGTTCGGCGCGGTGAAGTATCTCGGCGCGGCGTACCTGATCTACATCGGGGTGCGACGGCTGCGCGACCGCTCGAGCGTCGTCTCGCCGACGGCGGGCAAGCCCCGGGAGCTCCGCCGCGCGTTCCTCGACGGGGTCGTCGTCAACGTGCTGAACCCGAAGACCGGGCTCTTCTTCCTCGCGTTCCTGCCCCAGTTCGTCACCGAGGCGCGCGGGCACGTGGGCGAGCAGGTGATCGTGCTCGGGATGGTGTTCGTGCTGCTGGGCGCGGTGACCGACTCGCTCTACGCCCTGACCGCCGGCTCCGCGGCCCGGTGGCTCCGCGGTCAGCCGCGCTTCCTGACCGGCGAGCGCTGGATCACCGGGGGACTCTACATCAGCCTCGGCGTGGTGGCGGCGATGTCGAGCAGCCACCGGAAGTAGCCGCGGCGGCCACCGCCGCGCTGCTCGCCGCCGGCTCCATCGCCGGGCTCCCGGCGCGCGCGTCGAGGGCGCTGATCGTTGTCATCCGGGCCCGGCCCCTGGGCCTGATCGCCCGCGTAGTCTTCGCTCGCGAAGTCTTCGGGGATCCGCTCGTCATGAATGTATGGCCGCGTCATTGGTGCCTCCCGCCGAGGTCGGACAGCAAGCCATGTGCCGCCACCTATCGCCGGTCCGAGCGCGGGAAAGCGATCGTCCGGCCCCCGGCCGGGCCGACACCGGGAAAGAGTTTCCCGTAAACTCTACCGGGCTCCTGGCGGCGCCCGGGCCCGAGCCCGCGTGATGGCTCGGGCACGCGGCTTGCTGCGCCGGTAGCCGGGAGGGACGGCGATGCGGAGCGGAGCGGTGGCGAGGCTCGCGGCGATGGGGCTCCTGAGCGTGCTGGGCGTGGGCGCGCTGTGCGCGCTTGGAAGCGGTCTGGCGGCCCAGCCCGCGGTGAAGGCGGTCGCGACCCCGCCCGTCCCCGACGTCGTGGTCGACGACTGGCGCGCCGGGCCCCTGGGCCAGCAGGGCATCCCGCCGGGTTGGGAGGGGCAGACGTGGGGCAAGACCTCGGCGTTCGCGCTCAGCGTCGTGGTCGACGAGAGTGGTCAGCGCGTGCTGCACCTCGAGAGCCGGAACGATCGCGCCACCATCACCCGGGACCTGCGCGGGAGCGTCTCGCTCGCGCGCACCCCGATCCTGCGCTGGCGGTGGAAGGTGATCGCGCTGCCCGCCGGCGGCGACGCGCGCAAGCTCGAGACCGCCGACCAGGCCGCGCAGGTCTACGTGACGTGGCCGCGCGTGCCCGCGCTGTTGCGCTCGCGCATCATCGGCTACGCGTGGGACACCAGCGCGCCGGCGGGCAGCACCTTCCGGAGCCAGAAGACCGGCACCGTGACCTACATCATCTTGCGCTCCGGCCCGGCCGAGGCGGGCCGCTGGCTCGAGGAGCGCCGCGACGTGCGCGCGGACTTTCTCGCCATCTACGGCGAGGAGCCGCCCGACCCAGGCGCGATCACGCTCTCGATCGACTCCAACGACACCCACTCGCACGCGGAATCGCTAATCGGCCCGCTCCGCTTCTCACCTTCGTGAGCGCCTCCGGGGCCGCGCGCCCACAATTCCACGCACGATCAATTCCCCCACGATAGAATCGTGAGTGCAAGCCTCGGACGTTCCTCAGATAGGCGGGTAGCTCAGCTGGGAGAGCACGGCCCTTACAAGGCCGGGGTCGGGAGTTCAATCCTCCCCCCGCCTACCATTTTCTCGCGGCGTAACCTGCGCCTCTCCCCCGAGTGCCGCTCTCCGCTTGGCAGCTCCGCGACAGAAGTACTCGGACGTTTCTTCCCCTTGGTGATCCGCGAACGTGGGCCGCGCGACGGCGCGTCCAGTAGTCTCGCGATGATCCACGAGGTCGACACGATGGCACGCCGGTTGCCATCGAGCAGCGACGTTCGAACCGGGGCGCCAAGGGGAGATAGCCATGAGGGTCATCGGCCGTTTGCTCGTCCTCGCTCTCGGGTTCAGCTTGGCGATCGGGATCGCTTCTGCCGCCGTCGCGCTGGAGATCCAATGGGGAGTCGGCCCACACGGCGGAACGCCGGCTTCTGACGGCGGGGGTGCCGGAAAGGAACTGTATATCGCCAAGGGCGGTGGCGGAGGCGGTGGCGGCGGGGGAGGTGGCGGTGCGGGTGGCGGAGGCGGGGCAGGCGGTGGCGCGGGCGGTGGCGGCGGCGCGGGTGGTGGTGGCGGCGCAGGCGGTCCGGGAGGCGCCGGCGGCGGAGGGGGCGCTGCCGGAAGTGCCGGCGGAGCGGCTGGAGCTGGGGCAGGCGCGGGAGCCGGGCCTGCTGGCGGAGTGGGAAGTGGGGCAGGTGCCAGCGGTGGTGGGGCAGCAGCTGGATCCGGCTCTGGCGCCGGGCCAGGCGGAATCGGCGCTGCTGGGGGGCCGTCCGGTGGCGGAAGTCCGGGAGCGACACCCGCCTCGGGGAGTCAGGGTGGTGCGGATGTTGCCGCCATGCTACAGCGCGTCAGGGCCGATCTTGCCGCTGGCGCGTTCGTCCAGGCGCAGGCTCACGCGGACGCGGTGCTACAGACCTCGCCGCCACCGCGAGTTCGGGCGACCGCCCTCATGCTGGCGGGGGACGCCGCGTATGGGCTCGGCGCCTATCGGACAGCGGCGAACCGCTACGGCGAGGCTCTGCGAGCTGATCAATTGCCTGCGGAGGCGGCCCATACGGGATTTGCCCTGGGTTGGGCCCAGCTGCGTCTAGGACGCGTTGACCAGGCCCAATATACGTGGGTCCGGGTGGCACAGCAGTTCCCGGCGGATCGGGGTGCGCCCCTCGCCCTCATCCGGGCCGCGGAGCTCGCTGCCCAGGCTGACAATCTCGCGGGCGCGCAGAAGCGGCTTGATCAGGTGCTGCAGGAATATCCGACCGCGCCAGAGGCCGAGATCGCGCGGCTGAGCCGCTCCGTTGTGGCCGTGCGCGCGGGGCGCACCCAGGACGCGGTCGGCGACCTGCGCATGCTGGCTCTCTCCGGTCGGCCGTCCCTGCCGCAGGAGCGCAGAAGGCTTCTCGATCGGCTCACTCCGGCCGGGGCCTTTGGCGGGCCGGAGCGTGAGCTCCTGATCACGCATCAAGGCGTCGGCGGGCCGACGATCGCGACGGGCCGCCCCGCGGCACCTGAGAGTGACATGGCTACAGCGGGAACCGCCCTGGAGCAGTTCGCGGCGCCCTTCCTGGACGGCGCCGGTGACCCGGTGACCACGCCGCGGGTGCTACATGGGCTGGTGTTCGCCGCGGCGGAAGACAAGGCATGGCCGGAGGCGCAGAGGCTCTCGGGCCGCCTCGTCGACCGCTTCCCCGGCTACCCCTCCGCGCCCGACGTGCTCCTCTGGATTGCAGCCCGTGCCACCTCGGCGCAGCAGTGGCCGATCGCGCGAAGCAGCTATGAACACGTGCTGGCGCTCAACCGGACTGCGGCCCTGACGCCTCCGGCGCAGCTGAATTTCGCCGAGGCCCTGTTCCGGACGGACGCCCCGGCGCAGGCCCGGGTACAGCTGACCCGCTTTCTGGAGGTCGCGCCCCAGGGCGAGGACGCGCCCCATGCCCTGCACCTCCTGGCCGAGGTCGACGAAGCGCTCGAGCGACCCGCCGAGGCCCTGGCCGCGTACGACCGGCTCCGTCGAGACTACCCGCGGACCGAGTGGACGGCTGAGAGCCTGCTCCCGCACGCCCGTTTGCTCCAGCACGCTATCGGGAGACAGCAGGAAGCTCGGGCACTGCTCGAGGAGGCCGTGCAGGGGACGCAGGGAGAAACGCGCACCGAGGCGTCGTTCAGGCTCGCCCAGCTCTTGGCCGCCAATGGTGAGCACCAGCAAGCCGTCGATCTGTACATGAGCGCCGCGTATGGGACGGGCGAGTCCTCGCGGTGGTATCGACCCTCCTTGCTGGGGGCTGGCCGTTCGCTGGCCGCCTTGCACCGCACGCTGGCGGCGGAGGCGGTGTATCGCAACCTGCTGCCCTCAAGCCCCGTAGGCCCTCTCCCGAGAGACGGGCGCCCCGTGCGGCTCAAGGAGAAAGTCGAGGACCCGGAGATTGCGGCAGCGGCTGCCTCTGGCATCGCGGACCTTCTACGTGGCGCGGGACGGAACGCCGAAGCCGTCGACATGTACCTGACCGCCGCCTCCTTGGCGCCCGAATCGAACCAGGCCTGGCGCGGGCTCGTCGGCGCGATACGGTCCCTGGTCGCGATCCGGGACTGGAAATCCGCGGCCGCGATCTACCAGCGCCTCGTGGACTCTCACGGCAATTCGCCCGAAGTCCTGGCCGAGGCGAGGGATGCGCTCGGACCTCCGAGGCGTGATACTTCGAGGCGCGGCGTTAGCACCTCGAGGTGACATCGGGCCGTTCCCACGAGAGCGGTGGCGAGCGCGCATGAAGCCGATGCATCCCGGCAAGATCCTGGGACTCGACATATGGATCTCGCCGTCGGCGCTGGTGGGCAGCGTCGCGATCACACTGGTGGCCGCGGTGGTGTTTGCGACGCGGGCTGGGTTGTCGACCGGTGAAGCGCTGTTCGGCGGGATCGTGGCGATGCTGCTGTACTGGCTGAGTGACTTCGCGCACCATTTCGGACACGCCATCGCCGCCCGCCGCACTCAGTACCCGATGACCGGAGTGCTGTTTCATACGGTGCTGGGCACATCAGTGTATCCGCGTGATGAGCCGGAGCTCCCCGGCCGCGTCCATATCCGGCGCGCGCTGGGCGGTCCGGCACTGAGCTCTGTCGTGCTGGTCGTCGCTTCGCTCGGTGCGCTGTTGATTCCGGCGCGCACCAGCCCGCTCCTGAATGCGTTGGCAATGTTCGTGGCCGCGATCAACCTCTTCATCTTCGGCGGCGGGGCATTCTTGCCGCTGGGATTCACCGATGGCAGCACGCTGCTGCGCTGGTGGAGGAAATAGCGTCGACCAGCGCACGTCGGCCGTGTCGTGCTACGTTGCCGCTCATGAGGCGACTCGCGCGCTCCCTGGGATGGCTCGTCGTCGTCCTCGGGCTCGGCGCGCCTCCCGCCCCGGCCTTCGCCGCGGACGCGGTGGTACTGGCCTCGGGCGCCCTGCAGCGCTGTCTCGGCATCACGCCCGGCCAGGCGAAGTTCACCGGCATGACCGCGGCCGGCGCCGCCTTCTGCCAGCAGCTCCCTGGGGCCGCGCTCTATGCGCAGGCCGGTGGGCGATTCCAGGCCGGCGATCACGCCGGGGCGGCCAAGCTCCTGACCAGCGCGGCCCAGGCTGGCCATCCCCTCGCGCAGCTCCGGCTCGCCATCATGTACGAGGCGGGGGACGGCGTGCCCCGCGACTCCAGGGCGGCCTTCGGCTGGTACGGCCGCGCCGCCTCGGTGGGCGAGCCCGCGGCCCAGCGCGAGCTCGGCGGGTACTACGAGGACGGCGACGGCGTCGCGGAGAGCTGGGACCTGGCCGCGAAGCTCTACCAGGCGAGCGCCACGCAGGGATGGAGCAAGGGCCAGCTCGCGCTCGGCCGGGCGTACGAGTTCGGCATCGGCGTGCCCCAGGATCGGCAGCAGGCCATCGCCTGGTTCGCCCGCGCGGGGGCGCAGGGGATCGGGCAGGGCGAGTACTTCGCCCGTTGGCTGCGCGACCCGCTCAACAACATCGGCTTCCGCAACCAGGCCGAGCACGACCTCGTGATCGGGGGCAAGCTGCGGTTCGGCCTCCTCTCCGGGGATCCCGCCGGCGTCACCTTCCACAGCTCCGCGCAGCGCAACGCCTGGCTCACCGGGCAGCGCCGGGAGGTGGATCTCTCCGAGGCCCACACGATGTGGAGCATCCGGTCCGGCGAATACCAGCAGTGCCAGCGCGCGGGCGGGAGCAGCTGCGTCAATCCCGGCCCCGATCCGGCTCGGCGCTAGGCGTCGCGGTTCGGGCCCGCTTCCACGACGCGGGCGGCTTGACCCGCGTGGCGGCGGTCGGCTACGCTCCGGGCACCGGAACGGTGATCCCCCAGCGCAGGAGACCAGCATGCCCGCCAGACTCGCGCTCCTCTGCAGTGTCCTCGCGGTCCTCATCGCCCCCGACGGCGCGGGCGCGGCCGAGAAGGTCACGGTCGCACTGGACTTCACCCTCAGCGGCTATCACGCCCCCTGGTTCGTGGCCCAGGACAAGGGCTACTTCGCGGAGCAGGGGCTCGACGTCAACCTGGGGCGCGGCTATGGCTCGGGCGACACGGTCAAGAAGCTCGCCACCGGCGCCATCGACATCGGGCTCAACCATCCCGCGCCGCTGATCATCGCCAACGCGGAGGGCGGCAACCTCCGGACCGTGATGGGCTATCTCAACCAGGAGATGTGCGCGATGTATTCCGCGGCCGAGCAAGGGAATGTCCGCGCGCCCAAGGACCTCGAGGGCCAGACCTTCGGCGGTCCCCCCGGCGACATCTGCACCATGATGCTCCCGGCGTTGGCCGAGAAGACCGGGGTCGACTACGGGAAGATCAAGGTGCAGCAGATGGACGGGCCCCAGCGCCTCGCGATGCTGACCGCCGGCCGCATCTCGGTGATCGGCACCTTCTTCGACAAGGACATCCTGATCAAGAAGGGGATGGACCAGGCCGGGAAGACGATGGTGAGCTTCCACTACGCCCAGTACATCTCGATGTACTCGATCGCGGTCACCGCGACGCAGACCACCATCGACAAGCGGCCCGAGATGGTGCAGAAGATGGTGACCGCGCTGCTGCGCGGCTTCAAGTTCACGGTGGCCAACCCGGCGGAGGCGGTGAAGATCACGAGCAAGCTCCACCCCGAGCTGGACGCCGACTACGTGAAGGCCTCGGTGGACACCCTCCTCGAGGGCATGTGGGACGAGACCTCGAAGGCCAAGGGCATCGGCATTCTCGACGCGGGCAAGATGCAGGCGACCCGCGACACGGTGGTGAAGTACTGGAAGCTCAAGACGGAGCCGCCGATGGACCAGCTCTACACCAACCGGTTCGTCGAGGCCGCGCACCGGGCCGTCAAGTAGATGCGCGAGCGGCTCGGCGGCGCGCTCCCGCCGACGCTGGCGTTCGCGGCGGTGCTCGCGCTGTGGCAGGGCGCGGTCTGGCTTTTGCGCCCGCCGCCCTTCATCCTGCCCGGCATCGGACAGGTGATCGCGCGCCTCGCCGCCTTCGGGCCCAACTGGACCGGGCACGTGGTCGCCACCGTCGAGGGCATCGCGCTCGGCTTCCTCGCCGCGGTGATCTTCGGCACCGCGGGGGCGGTGGTGATCGTGACGTCCGACACCCTGCGGCGCGCGATCACCCCGCTCCTGGTGACGGTCCAGATCGTGCCCAAGATCGCCTTCGCCCCGCTGATCCTGGTGTGGTTCGGCATCGGCCTCACCTCGCGGGCCACCATCGCGTTCCTGGTCGCGTTCTTCCCGGTGCTGGTCAACACCGCGGTCGGCCTCACCCAGATCGAGCCCGACCTGCTCGACCTCGCCCGCTCGATCAAGGCGCGCCCCGCGTGGATCTTCTTCCGCATCCGCTTCCCCGGCGCGCTGCCCTACGTCTTCGCCGGGCTCCGGGTCGCCTCGACCCTCGCGGTCATCGGCGCGGTGATCGGGGAGTTCGTGGGCTCGGACGTGGGGCTCGGCTACCTGATCGTCATCGCCAACAACCAGATCGACACCGCGCTCGGGCTCGCCGCCATCTTCCTGATCTCCGTGATCGGCCTGCTTCTCTACGGGGCGGTGGTGCTCGCCGAGCGCCTCTGCACGCCGTGGGCCCGCGGCGAGGGCGGCCTCGAGACCTCACTCTGATGGCCGCCTTCATCGAGATCCGCGACGTGGAGAAGCGCTACGCGACCCGCTCGGGCCCGCAGGTCGCGCTCCGCCCGACATCGCTCGAGATCGCGGCCGGCGAGTTCGTGTCGATCGTGGGGCCGAGCGGTTGCGGCAAGACCACGCTCATGAAGATCGTGGCCGGGCTGCTGCCGTGCACGCGGGGCGAGGTGCGGATCGACGGGGTCCCGGTGCACGAGCCGCCCGACGGGGTGGGCATGGTCTTCCAGACCCCCACCCTGCTGCGCTGGCGCACCGTGCTCGACAACGTGCTGCTTCCCGCCGCGGCCCAGCGCCGGCCCCGCGCCCAGTACGAGCGGGCGGCCCGCGACCTGATCCGCCTGGTGGGCCTCGAGGGCTTCGCGGGCCACTACCCGCGCGAGCTGTCGGGCGGCATGCAGCAGCGGGTGGCGATCAGCCGGGCCCTGCTGCTGGAGCCGCGCCTCCTCCTGATGGACGAGCCGTTCGGCGCCCTCGACGCGATGACGCGCGAGGAGATGAATCTCGAGCTGCAGCGCATCTGGAACGAGCAGCCGAAGACGGTGCTGTTCATCACCCACTCCATCGACGAGGCGGTCTTCCTCTCCGACCGGGTGGTGGTGATGAGCCCGCGCCCGGGCGGGGTGCGGGCGGTGCTCGACGTGGAGCTCGACCGCCCGCGCGGCCTCCACGTGCGCGAGCATCCGCGCTTCGTGGAGTACGTGGGCCGCATCCGCGATCTGATCTTCCGCAAGTCATAGGAGCCCGTCATGAGCACCGAATCCCACCAGAGTATCCGCGGCTTCGTCTCGGCCCTGGAGCGCGCCTATCCCGACGCGGTGCTGCGCATCGCCGAGCCGGTGGACCAGGAATACCAGATGCAGGCCCTCGCGCTGGAGCTCGAGCGGCGCCGGCGCTTCCCGGTGCTCTTCTTCGAGCGGGTGCGCGGGCACGCGATCCCGGTGGTGTCGAACGTGATGGCGAGCCGCCGCGGGCTCGCCACCGCGCTCGGGGTCGGAGAGGCGGAGCTGCCCGAGACCTACGCGGCGCGCCTGAAGGAGCCGGTCAAGCCGGTGGTCCTGGAGCGCCCCCCGTTCCCGGTCGACGTCCGGCGCGGCGCCGCGGTCGACCTGGGCGCGCTGCCGATTCCCACCTACTTCCCGGGCGACGGCGGCCCCTACCTCACCGCCGGGCTCCTCATCGCGCGCGACCCCGCCACCGGGGTGGCCACCGCGGGCTTCCATCGCTTCCAGGTGAAGGGCCCGGACCGCCTGGGGGTGAGCCTGCACTCGCGACGGCGCATGTTCGAGTTCCAGCAGCGCGAGGAGAAGGCGGGCCGCGGGCTCGCCTGCGCGGTCGCCATCGGGCTCCACCCCGCGGTGGGGATGGGCTCGCTCTCCTATCCCGCGCCCGAGATCTCGAAGTTCGAGGTGGTGGGCGGCCTCTTCGGCGAGCCGATGCAGCTGCGGCGGGCCGAGACCATCGACCTCGACGTCCCGGCGTGGGCCGAGATCGTGATCGAGGGCGAGATCCTGCCCGACGTGCGCGATCCCGAGGGGCCGTTCGGGGAGTTCACCGGCTACTTCTCGCGCCGGAGCACCGACAACGTCTTCGTCGCGAAGGCGCTGGTGGTGCGCGAGGGCGCGTGGTTTCACTCCATCGCCTCCGGGCGCGCCCCCGACCACATCCTGCCGCTGGGCGTGCTGCGCGAGGCGGAGATCCGCAACGCCCTGCGCCGGGTGATGCCGGGGGTGCGCGCGGTGCACGTGCCCACCTCGGGCGGGGCCTCGTTCACCGCCTACGTGTCGATCAAGCAGACGCGGCCGGGGGAGGCCAAGCACGCGATCCCGGTGGTCCTCGGAGTCGACCACTACCTCAAGCTGGTGATCGTGGTTGACGACGACATCGACGTGTTCGACGAGTCGGACGTGCTGTGGGCGATGGCGACGCGGGTCCAGGCCGACCGCGACCTGGTGGTGATCGGCGGCAGCCTCGGCGCGATCCTGGACCCGTCCGCGAGCGCGGACGGCCTGACCGCCAAGCTCGGGATCGACGCCACCCGGCGCTTCGGGGAGGGCGCAGCGGAGAAGCTGGTGATGACCGGGGAGCCGATGGAGTGGGCCCGCCGGCTGGTCGACCGCCTCGGGGGAGGGTAGTCGGCGGGCTGCACCCGGCCCCGCACATTTCATAGCTTCCCCGCGCCGGTCTTACGGAAGAATACGTCCAACGTCGATGGGCGTCGCGGCGCGGCTGCTGAAGCAGGAGCTGCTGATCCACGTGGACTACGGGCTGCCGTTCGGCGACATCGTCGTGCGGTACCGCGGCCCCATCAGCGACCCGGAAGCGCTGCCCGAGCAGGTCATCCACCTCCTGCGGGCCCGCATCCCCCGCGACGTCCAGCACGAGCTCGACGAGCTCTACCAGGCCTTCACGCGGCGCATCCCGCCGCCGAGCGGACCCGCCCGGGTGGGCTGGGTCATCCAGCCCGCGCTGGCCACCGTCCTGATCCAGGACCACGAGCGACCGATGGACCTGGCCGTCGCCTGGCTCACCTACATGCAGCACGAGCCGGCGACCGGGCCGCGCCTCGAGCAGCAGCACCTGGCGCTCGGCGCCCCGGACCTGACCGCGGGGGAGCGCACGACCCTCGAGCGGCTGCGACACCGGATCAAGGGCATCGCCTGGACGCACTACCAGGGACCGATCGGGCAGTGAGCGAGCCGCTCCCGGAGATCCTGCCCGCCGATCCCTTGCCGCTCGCCGCGCGCTGGATCGGGGAAGCCGTCGCGGTGGTGAAGAGCGCGACCGCGATGGCCCTCGCCACCGTCGACCGCGACGGCCGTCCGGCGGTGCGCATGGTCATCTGCCGCGGCTTCGACGCGGTGGCCGGCTCGCTCGTCTTCTACACCGATCGCGAGAGCCCGAAGGGCGCCGCGCTCGAGCGCACGCCGCATGCCGCGGTGGTCTTCCACTGGGAGGCGTTCGAGCGGCAGATCCGCGTCGAGGGCCCGGTCAGCCACGTGTCGGAGGCGGACTCGGACCGCTACTGGGGCACGCGCCCGCTCGACGCCCGCCTCGCCGCGGTGGCGAGCGCGCAGAGCCGGCCGATCGGCTCGCGCGCGGCCTTCCTCGCCCAGATCGAGGCCGCCCGTCGCGCCCACGGCGAGCAGGTGCCGCGCCCTCCGCGCTGGGGCGGCTACCGGATCTGGGCCGAGCGGGTGGAGCTGTGGGCGGGACAGCCGGGCCGCGCGCACGATCGCGCGGTGTGGACGCGGAGCCTCGAGAAGGCCGCCACCGGCTTCACCGGCGGCGCGTGGGTGGGGACGCGGCTTCAGCCCTGAGCGGGCGGGATCAGGTCGCGCTCGATGCGCCGACGGGCGGCAGCGTGGAGGCGCACCACAGGGCGAGGCCGAGCGGCGTCATCGGGACCGGCGCCACCCCGGCCACCGCGAGCACGAACACGATCACCGCGAGGACGCGCAGGGCGAAGCTCATGCCGCACCTCCTGGGGTCGAGCCGGGCGCGTCGGGGGAGGCGAGACGCCGGATGCGCTCCTCCGCCTCGCCGATGGGCGAGCCACCGTGCATCATGGCCCGCGCGAACTCGAGCATCGGGTAGCCGTTCCGCGCCTCGTCCTGGAATCGCCGCGCGAAGCCCCCGCTCTTGATGTCCTCGAGGACGCGGCGGAAACGCTCCGCCATCTCGTCCCGGTCCATCTCGAGCGAGCGGGTGATGCCCCCGAACACCGCGGTGGGCCCGTGGTCCTCCGAGGCGCGGAAGAAGCCGCTCTCGCGGAAGGCCTGGAACACCGCCTCCATCTCGCCCGACATGTACATCTCGAGCACCAGCGCCTCGCCGGGGAGGCCCGCCTCGCGCGCGACCTCGAAGGCCATCATGATGGCCATGCCGAGCACCGCGCCCACCGTCTGCTCGACGAAGAGATCGAGGGTGGCCTCCATCTTCGCGCTCATCTGCACCGCGCCCGCGCGCAGCACGCCGAGGCCGTCGGCCAAGCCCAGCATGCGCTGCTGCGCGCGCCCGCTCGCGTCGGCCTCCACCCCCACGCACGCCCAGAAGCC
>DASZJM010000534.1:0-4590 GCA_035948165.1 Candidatus Methylomirabilota bacterium | reverse complement strand
CCGCCCGAGCGGGTGGGCTTCGCGGCCGATCTCTGGAAGGAGATCGCGGCGCTCGGCTGGCCCGGCCTCCTGATCTCTCCGGAGCTCGGGGGAAGTGGCGGCAGCGTCGCCGACGCGCTCGCGCTGGTCGAGGAGCTCGGCCGCGCGTGCTTCCCGGGCCCGTTCATCGCGAGCGCCGTCGTCGCCACCACCGCGCTCGGCCGGGCCGAGGGCCGGCGCGCGCGCGACCTGCTGGCCGCTCTCGCCATGGGGGAGCGCATCTGCACGCTCGCGCTCCTCGAGGGCCCGGCCTGGCTCGAGCCGGGGCGCCTGAACGGCCGCCAGCTCTTCGTCCCGGATGCGCACGTGGCGACCGACGTGATCGTGCTGGCGAGCGGCCCCGTCGGGCCGACCGCGCTCCTGCTGCCGATGGACCGCCCCGGCATCGCCGCGCACCCGCTCGACAGCATGACCGGCGACCACCTCTTCGAGCTCTTCTTCACGGACGTCGAGATCCGAGGGGAGGACCTGCTCGGCGCGCCCGGCGAGGCCTCGGCGCTCCTCTCCCCCGCGGTGCGCGTGGGCGCGCTCGCCCGCAGCGCGGAGATGGCGGGCGCGGCCCAGCGCGTGCTCGAACTCTGTATCGAGCACGCGCGGGTGCGCGTGCAGGGCGGCCGCCCCATCGGCGCCCACCAGGCCATCCAGCACGCGTGCGCGGATTCGTACCGGGACGTCGAGAGCGCGCGGTGGCTCACCTGGGAGGCAGAGTGGAAGCTCGCCACCGGCCGGTCCGACGCCGACGCCGCGGTGGCCGCGGCCAAGGTCTACGGTGGCGAGGCTGCCCTGCGGGTGGCCCGCCGGGCCCACCAGATCATGGGCGCCATCGGCTACAGCGAGGAGCACCCGCTCCATCTCTTCCACAAGCGAATCCTTGCGGCGTCCCTGGACGCGGGCGACGCCAGCCAGAACCTAGACGCGGTGGCCCGATCGATCGGGCTGGCCTAGGATCGTACCCGCATGAAGGACATCGCCGCGCTCGACCGCCAGCGGTACGTGGCGCTCGCGACCTTCCGACGCAGCGGCGCCGAGGTCAGGACTCCGGTCTGGTTCGCGGCGATGGACGGCAAGCTCTACGTGTTCAGCGCCGGCGCCGCCGGCAAGGTCAAGCGCCTGCGCCACTCGTCCCGCGCACGGGTCGCGCCCTCCGACGTGCGCGGCAACGTGCGCGGGGAGTGGTGGGACGCCCAGGCGCGCGTCGTCACCGAGCCGCGCGTCATCGAGCGGGCGCACGCCGCGATGCGGGCGAAATACGGCTGGCAGACGCGGGTGGGCGACCTGTTCGCTCGGCTCACCGGCCGGCTTCCGCGGCGCGCCTGGATCGAGATCGAGATCTGACCGGTGGTCTCCCCAAGAACGCTCCACACCGCGCGGACCGCTCTCTGGATCACGTGCGGCTGGATCGGAGCGGCGCTGCTCGTGCATTGGGTCGTCCGACGGGTGCCGACGCACCTCGCCCGTGAGCTCACCGCGACCGCCACCGGGGCGGCCATCGGGCTCGGCAGCGCGTGGTTCGAGCTGCGCCTCATCCCGCGCCACGTGCGCTCGCTGACCGTCGGCGCGCTCCTCCTCGTGCGGACCTTCTTCTACGTCACCCTGTGCGCCGTGGTCATCCACGTCGTGACCATGAGCCTGCTCGGGCTCTCCGAGCACGGGGGCCTGCTCGCGTACTACACGTCCGAGCAATACCGCGACTTCGTGCTGGGCGGTCGGTTCCTGGTCGCGCTGGCGATCCTGACCCTGGCGAGCTTCCTCATCAACTTCTTCCGGCAGCTCAACCGCATGCTCGGTCCGGGAACGCTGGTGAGCCTCCTGCTGGGCCGCTATCACCGGCCCGTCGCGGAGGAGCGCATCTTCATGTTCCTCGACCTGAACGACTCCACCGCGATCGCGGCCGCGCTGGGCCCCCTCCGCTTCAACGACTTCAAGAACGACTTCTTCCACGACATCGCGGAGCCGATCCTCGAGACGCGCGGCCGGATCTACCAGTACGTGGGGGACGAGGCGGTGGTGACCTGGACGGTCGAGCGGGGGCTGCGCCAGGGCAACTGCCTGCGCTGCATCTTCCTCGTGACCGAGCGCATCCACGAGCGGAAGGATCGGTATCTCGCGCGGTACGGGATCGTGCCCCAGTTCAAGGCCGGCATCCACGGGGGACCCGTCGTCACCGCCGAGATCGGCGACATCAAGAAGGACATCGTCCACAGCGGCGACACGGTCAACACCGCGGCCCGCGTCGAGGCCCAGTGTCGCCCGCTGGAGCGGCGGGTGCTGGTGTCGGCCGCGCTCCTGGACCGGTGCCGGGTCCCGGAGGAGCTGGAGCTCGAGGACATGGGCGAGCGGGAGCTGCGCGGCAAGGCCGAGTCCCTCCGCCTCTACAGCGTGCGCGCTACCAGGGCAAGATCGCGGGCGCGTACTCCGGGATCCGCTCCTCCACCGTCATGAGCGGCTCGATGCCGTAGAGCGTGCGCGCGTTCTCGCCCATCAGCTTCTTCTGCGCGGCGGGCGGCACCTTGAACTCGGCCATGTGGTGCAGGCCGTCCCACGCGTCCTCCGCGTCATGGTGCGGATAGTCCGACGACCAGATCGCCACGTGCTGGAACACGTCCCACAGGCGGTAGACCAGGGTCTCGTCCGACTCGAAGCCGATGAAGCAGCGCTCGTTGAACACGTCGACCGGATCGCGGATGAGCCGGTTGTCGCGCTGGAAGGCGAACAGGTTCGAGAAGTTCGAGGAGCGCGACAGGACCAGCGGGAGCCACGAGGCATTCGACTCCAGCACCGCCGCCTTCAGCTTCGGGAACTTCTCCAGCCAGCCGGTCTGCACCACCACCGTCACCCAGGTCATCGCCTCCAGCAGGAAGCCGAGGGTCTCGGACGCGTCGATGGCGGGATCCATCGCCGCGGTGATGTTCGACACGAACTGCCCGGGCGAATACACCACGGCCTCGTCGGTGAAGAGCAGGCCCTGGCCCGAGTGGCCGCGCGCCTGGGCCATGCGCTCGCCCCATTCGGGCGTCAGCGCCTCGCGGGAGGGGAAGGTGTGCATGGCCAGCACCGTCCCGGTGGCCTCGAACTCGCGCCACAGCGGGTCGAACTCGGCCAGCGTGGGATAGCGGCCGTTCCAGAAGCAGGGGCGCACCGCCGCCGCCTTGAACCCCAGCTTGGCGACCCGCCGGAGCTCCGCGATCGACGCCTCGACGCTCTGCAATGGCAGGACGGCGCAGGGGAACAGCCGCCGCCGGTCCGCCGCGCAGTAGTCGAGCACCCAGTTGTTGTAGGCCTGGGCCAGCACCGTCGCCGCCTCGGTGCTGCGCACCAGCGCCAGCCGCACGAACCACGTGGGGAACAGCATCACCTGGTCGGTGCCCAGCGCGTCCATGTCCCGAATCCGCGCCTGCGGATCGCGGCAGCCGAGCAGCCGCCCGAACTTCCCCTGCCAGGCCGGCGTGCCGGGTGTCAGCTTGCCCACTTCCTTCTTGTCCCAGCGGGCCCAGCCGACCTCGGCGGCGTTCGAGCGCTCGCGGGCGGCCGGGACGACGCGGCCGTTGATGAAGAGCAGATCGCTGTCGGTGTGGAAGCAGAACTGCGTCTTCACCCAGGCGCGGCTGCGGGCCGGGACGTACTCGTCCCAGATCGCCGGCGGCTCGACGACGTGGCTGTCACAGTCGAAGACGGGGAAATCCTTGCGGGCGTTCGTGGCCACGGCGACCCTCCTGTCCCTTTCAATGTCGGGAGGGGCATTCTATTATCCGGGCCAGGCATGGACAAGACGCCGGGGATCGAGCGCTTCTCGCTGTCGGGGCGCGTCGTGCTGGTCACCGGCGCGACCCGAGGGCTCGGGCTCGCCATCGCGCGGGGCATGGCGGCGGCCGGCGCCGCGGTCGGGATCAACGGGCGCGACCCGGCGCGGGCCCGCGAGATCGCGGACGGCATTCCGAACGCCTTCCCCGCCCCCTTCGACATCACGGATCTGAGCGCGGGGGCGGCGGCGATCGCCGCCATCGTCGCCCGGCACGGCCACCTCGACTGCCTCGTCAACAACGCGGCGGTGCGCGATCGCCGGCCCCTCGAGGCCATCGCGGCCGACGACTTCCGCCGCCTGATGGAGACCAACCTGGTGGCCCAGTACGAGCTCTCCCGCGTGGCCGCGCGGCACATGGCGGGCCGGGGCCAGGGGCGGCTCGTCTTCGTCTCCTCGATGGTGGGGCCGCAGTCGTTCCAGGGCGACCCCGCCTACGTGGCGTCGAAGGGCGGGCTCGAGGCCCTGATGCGCGCGCTCGCGGTCGAGCTGGGCCAGAAGGGCATCGCGGCCAACGCGATCGCGCCCGGGTTCTTCCTGACCGACGGGAACGCCCCGTTCTTCTCCCAGCCTCGGGTGGTCGAGCTCGCGCGACGCATTCCGCTGCAACGGTTCGGCCTGCCCGACGAGCTGGTGGGCGCCGCCATCTTCCTGGCCTCCGACGCCGCCTCCTACATCACGGGCCAGGTCCTGACCGTGGACGCGGGCCTGTCGATCGCGCTCTAGCACCGTGCGAGAATGAGGTCGAGGGA
>DASZJM010000533.1:0-3199 GCA_035948165.1 Candidatus Methylomirabilota bacterium | reverse complement strand
GCGGTGCAGGCCGAGCGGGTGAAGATGCCGTTCGCGTGCCGGGTGATGCGCATGGCCATCGATCCCGCGCAGCCCGAGCACATCTACGCCGCGCTCGAGGTGGGCGGGGCGATGCGCAGCCTGGACGGCGGCGAGACGTGGGACGACTGCAGCGGCGACCTCGTCGCGCTCTCCGACCTGCCGCATCTCAAGAGCCGCATCGTGAGCAACAGCGAGATGGAGGGCATGCTCGACGGCCACGCCCTCTGCGTGAGCGGGGCCGCCAGCGGCACCGTCTTCCTGGCGCTGCGCATGGGTCTCTTCCGCAGCACCGACCGCGCCGCCCACTGGCAGGACATGGAGGTCGGCCGCTTCTCTCCGCTGACCTACGGCCGCGACATCCGCGTCTCGCCGCAGGACCCGCGCGTGCTCTACGCGTGCCTGAGCCCGGCCGCGCGCAGCGAGGACGGCTCGCTCTACCGGAGCACCGATCTGGGGAAGACGTGGTCGCGCTTCGACCGCGGGGTGAAGGCGGAGTCCACCATGATGGCGGTGGCCCTGCACCCGCGCGACGCCGATCGCGTCTACTGTGCGAGCCGCACCGGGCAGATCTTCGCGACCGAGGACGCGGGCCGGTCCTGGCGCGAGGAGCGACTGCCCGGCGGCGTCAGCGACGTCTACGCGATCGCCTGCGGGTAGAGAACCCCGGGCCCCTCACCCTGCCCTCTCCCCTCTGGGGAGAGGGAGAGGGGGGTGAGGTCGCGGACGAAGCAGCGAACGTCGCCCAGGTGCTCGTAGCGCTCGGTGTACACGGGCAGGCCGGCGCGCTCGCCGTCGATACCCAGTGACCGCAGCACCGGCTCGGTGAGGAGCGCGTAGCCGCCCTTCCGCCCGAGCCCGTTCTTGAGCAGCCGGTGCACCAGGATCACCGCGGTGCCGGTGACCCGGCTCCGCCCGCCCACCGTGTGCCGCAGGAACGGCCCGTGGTGTACCACCATCTTCAGGTCGAGGATCGCGATCTGCCGGCAGGCACCGCACTGGCACCCATCGGCGTCCTGCATGGCCTGCTGCCGGCCCTTGAAGGCCGCGAACGCCTCCTCCAGCACGGCCAGGAGCCGGGTGCGGGGCAGGTCGAGATCGGCCCCCGCGAGGGCGAAGACCGCGTCGCCCTCGATCTCCTGGATCTCGAGCGGCGGCGACAGGTGCTCGATCACCTCGTCGAGCAGGGCGGCGATGATCTCCGAGCCGTGCTCGAGCTCGGTGGTGGTCACGAAGGCGGTGAAGCCGGACACGTCCGCCAGGACCAGGAAGCCGTGATCGGTTCGAGTGTTCATGCCCCTGAGACACCGCGGCGGGGCGTCCGTGAAACGGGCGGAGTGCCGGCTAAACCCGCTCCAGGATGTGCAGACCTCGGCCCCGGTCGATGAGGTAGAGCAGGCCGCGCCCGTCCACCTCCACGTCGTTGCTCGAGACCCGCGCGTGCCCGGCCGGCGGCTCCGGCAGGAAGTGGGCAATCTCACGTGGGGCATGCGGATTGGCGACATCGACGATCCGAAGACCGTGGGCGAACCAGGCCACCGGGATCTCGGTCCCGGTCACCCGCTCGCAGGGCTGGTGGCAGCCGGTGAACTCGGGCTGGGGCTCGCCGTCCACCCCGGCCACCTGGAAAGTCGAGATGGGCACCGGGTGCTGCTCGTCGGTGATGTCGACCAGCCACATGAACGAGGGCGGCCCCGGCGCGGTCTTGGCCACGTCCTCGTCGGCGGCCAGCATGATCCGGCGGCCGTGCAGCGGGAACGGCAGCGGCAGCGCGGTGTGGGTCGGAGTGATGTAGGGCGGGCTCCAGTCGAGCCCGGACACGAAGCGCGGCTTGGCCATGTCCTCGATGTCGAGGATCACGAACCCGCCGTGCCAGTAGCTCACGTAGAGCCGGTTGCCGGCGCGGATCGGATGGTGACAGCGATGGTGCCGGCCCGCCCACGCGGGCTGCTCTCCCCCGCCCGTCCACTGCCCGGGCATCCACCAGCGGCCGATCTCCCGCGGCCGGGTGGGATCGTGCAGGTCGAGGATCATCACGATGTTGCCCACGTAGCCGTCCATCTCGGGGGAGATGTAGGCGTAGCGCCCGTCGAAGGTGAAGCGGTGCACGCCGGCACCGCCGCACTTCCAGAACGTGATCTCGCGCGGCCGGGCCGGGTCGGAGACGTCGTAGATCACGAGGCCCCCGGTCACCCCCGCGGGCCGCGGGTGGGCGGGCTGCGCCTCGCGGTTGACCAGCATGAGCCCGTTGGCCGCGCGCACCTTGTGCGAGTGCGTCTGGGGCGGCACCTCGACGGTGGCGAGCACGCGCGGCCGGGCCGGATCGCTCACGTCCACGATGCTGGTGCCGTGCGGCGCCTTCATGTGCGCGACGTACGCGGTGGTGCCGTCGACCGACACCTGCCCGCCCCCCGGGCAGTCGAGCCAGGCGACCTGCTTGAGTCCGCGGGCGCTCGGGGCCGTCGTCGCCATGTCGGGCGGAGCCTAGCAGACGGCGCGAGCGCCGCCAAGCCCCCCGCGGTGCGGGCGATTTGACAGGCGCGCTCAGGAGTGCCAGAGTCTCGGCAACTCGCAAAGGAGCGTCGACATGGCCCTCTCCACCGATCGGCTCCCGGAAGTCGGCAGTGCCTACGCGCGGCTCGAAGACAAGATCCTGGAGCGGGACCAGGGCGGCGCCAGCGACATCTTCTACGATCTGGTGCGGGGCGGGGTGCCGATCCCCCAGCTGGTCGGGCAGCTCGTGCGGATCCACGCTCCGTACACCCACGTGCCCTACCACCAGCGCCTCGACGACGGCGTCGTGCGCTTCGTGAACAACGACCACTGCCTGCTCAGCTCGCGCGCCGGGCTCGACCTGGTGCCGCTGATGCCGCCCGAGCTCCAGTACCTGCCCTTTGCGCAGACCATCTGGTACATGCCGACCGGGCTCGATCCGTGGAACCAGCTCATCGGCAAGATGCCGGGCCACTACGTACGACTCTACGAGATCAAGTTCGAGGGCAAGCCGCCCCTGCCCGAGGTGCACTGGCCCGATCAGGCTCCGCTGCCGATCGACGGCACGTGGCCGGAGAAGCTCAACACGTGGCTCACCCTCGTGCAGCGCGGCGAGGTGATCAACGCCTACCGGGTCTTCCTCGGCCTGTGGGACGAGGCGGCGGCCGATCCGAGCAAGCGCACCCCG
>DASZJM010000532.1:0-4022 GCA_035948165.1 Candidatus Methylomirabilota bacterium | reverse complement strand
ACAAGATCTTCACGGTGCAGCCGGACACGCGCGAGGCGACCAACTTCTACCTCAGGGACTCGGAGGCGACGGCGCGCGCGTTCTTCACCGACCAGCTCGTCGCGGGCGTCACCGGGCTCTACGGGGTCAAGCCCACGATCGAGTACGCGCAGGTGGCCGCGCGCGTGGAGAACGTCCGCTAGGCGCGGCGGCGAGCGCGCGGTAGCGGGCCGGCGTCAGCCCCAGCGCCGCCTTGAACACGCGCGTGAAGTGCGCCTGGTCGGCGAAGCCGGCCTCGGCAGCCACATCGGCCAGCGGCCGCTCGCCCGATAGCAGTCCCCGCGCCAGGTCGAGCCGGCGCATCAGCAGGTAGCGGTAGGGGCTCGTCCCGAGCAGCATCCGGAACTGGCGGGCCAGCTCGTAGCGCGTCAGGCCGGTGATCGCCTCCAGCTCGCTCGAGCGGACGACGCGGGTCCGCGCGGCGTCGAGGAAGCGGCGCGCGCGATCGACCGCCGCGGCGTCGACCCGGCGAGACGCGGCCGCCTCGCCGCCCGCGCCCGCCGCGACCAGCAGCCCGTCGGCCAGGTCCACTACGAGGTCGGCGACGGCCAGCGGCTCGAGCGGGGCGAGGAACGCCCGCTCCACCGCGCGCGCGAGCCGGCCGTTGCGCGACACCGGCTCGCGCACGAACGGCAGCGGGCCCGGCCGGCCGCGCACCGCGCGAAGCGCCTCGGCCATCCGCGCCGGCTCGACGTAGACGATGCGGTAGCCGAAGCCGGCGGCGGTCCCGGCGTTGCCGTCGTGGACCTCGTCCGGGTGGAGCACCACCACCTGTCCCGGCGTGCTCACCCGCCCCGCTCCGCGGTAGTCGAAGACCTGCACGCCGCGGTCGGTCAGGCCGATCGCGTAGGTGTCGTGGCGATGCTTCGCGTACGCGGGCCCGGCGAACCACGCGCGGAAGAGCTCGACGCCGCCCACCGGCCCCTCGCTCGCGATCCAGGCCCCAGTGCCGGGCCGGCACGATCGTTCAAGACCCGCGCCGCCCGATCTGGTCTGCTCAGGTGGCACGGAGGTGGCTCATGACGACGGAGCAGGCGGTGGCGTTCCTGATCTTCGGGGTGGTGGCGGCGGTGACGCCGGGGCCCAGCAACGTGATGCTGACCGCGGCGGGCGCGAACGCCGGGGTATGGCGCGGGCTGCCGTGCCTGCTCGGGGTCACCCTCGGCATGGGGCTCATGATGTTCCTGGTGCCGCTCGGGCTCGGGAGCGTGGTGCTCGCGCACCCGCTCGCGCTACGCGCGCTCAACTGGGGCGGCGCCGCGTTCCTGCTCTGGCTCGCGTGGAAGATCGCCACCTCGCGGAGCCTCGACGCCACCGCCTCCGGCGATCCGGTCGGCTTCATCGGCGGCGCCGGGTTCCAGTGGGTCAACCCGAAGTCGTGGCTCGTGACCGCGAGCGCGGCGGGCACCTTCCTCCACGCCGACGCGGGCAGCCCGCTCACCCAGGCCGCCGCCCTCGGCGGCCTCTTCGCCCTCGCGGTGCTGCCGAGCG
Organism: Candidatus Methylomirabilota bacterium; assembly: GCA_035948165.1. Lineage (GTDB taxonomy): Bacteria > Methylomirabilota > Methylomirabilia > Rokubacteriales > CSP1-6 > CAMLFJ01. The sequence continues at coordinate 2,492 of DASZJM010000532.1, read as the reverse complement.
GCTTCGTCTGGCTCGCCTTCGGGGCCACCGTGCACCACGTGCTCGGCAGCCCGCGGCGGCTGCGCGTGTTCAACGTCGCGATGGGCGTGCTCCTCGCACTCTCGATCGCGCTGATCGTGCGCTGAGCTACCGCCCCTTGAACTTGGGCGGCCGCTTGTCCTTGAAGGCCTGCACGCCTTCCCGGTGGTCCTCGGTCTCGCGCACCACCGCCATGTGCGAGGACACCAGGTCGAGGTGGGTGCGCAGGTCGAGCCGCATCGACTGGTAGACCAGCCTCTTTATCATCCTGACCGGAATCTGCGGGCCGTCGGCCACCCGGCGGGCGAAGGCGTACGTCTCCTCGTGGAGCTTGTCGTGCGGTACCACCCGGTTCACGATGCCGAGCTCGAGCGCCTTGGGCGCCTCGATGAAGTCGGCGGTCCACAGCAGCTCGAGGGCCTTGGCGGTGCCGATCAGGCGCGGCAGGAAGTAGGTGTCGCCGTCGCCCGGCACCAGGCCCACCCGCACGTAGCCGGTGGAGAAGCGGGCCGCGTCGGAGGCGATGCGCATGTCGCACATGAGCGACATGCCCATGCCCGCGCCCACGGTGACCCCGTTGACCATGGCGATCACCGGCTTGTCCATCGCCTCGAGAGTCCTCGGCACGTTGTGGATGTGCTCCCAGAGGCCGTTCTTGTTGTCGAGCGGGGTGGGATCGCCGGTGCCCATGCGGCCCACGTCGCCGCCCGAGCAGAACGCCTTGCCCGCGCCGGTCACGATCACCACGTTCACGTTGGGATCGTGCTGCGCCTCGTGGAGCGAGGCGGCCCAGCGCTCGATCATCGGCCCGGTGAATGCGTTCATCTTGTCGGGCCGGTTGAGAGTAATGGTGGCGATGCGGTCCTTCACCTCGTAGAGCAGCTCGCTGTCGGTGGCCACGGTGCGTCCTCCGGTGGATGCGGGGTGCGGGGTCAGTCCTTCGGCAGGCCGAGCACGCGCTCGCCCAGGATGTTGCGCAGGATCTCGGTGGTGCCCGCGCGGATGCCGCTGCCGCGCGCGAGCAGGCAGTAGAACTCCCACTCGCCCTCGTCCGGCGCGTGCGGGGTGCCGGCGGTGAGCTGGGAGTAGGGGCCGATGATCTCGGTGGCGAGCTCGGCCAGCTCCTGGTCGAGCTGGCTCCAGAAGAGCTTGGAGGTCGAGCCCTCCGGCCCCGGCACGCCGCCGCGCAGGATCTTGGTGAGGCTGCGGTAGCCGTTGAGCTGGAGCACCCGCTCCCCGATGGAGAGCGCGGCGATCTTCTGCCGCACCACCGGGTCCTCCGCCGCGGGCCGCCCGTTCTTCCGGGTGCGCTTGGCCAGCGCGAGCAGCTTGTGGAGCGCGGTGCGCAGGCTGATGTGGCGGATCATGGTGAGGACATCTCGCTCGTAGGCCAGGGTAGTGAGGGCCACGCCCCAGCCCTCGTTCACCTTGCCGACCACGTTGGTGACCGGCACCCGCACGTTCTCGAGGAAGACCTCGTTGAACTCGGCCTCCCCGGTGATCTGGCGGAGCGGGCGGATGGTGAGACCGGGGCTCTTCATGTCGAGCAGCAGGAACGTGATGCCCTTGTGCTTGGCCGCGGCCGGATCGGTGCGTACCAGGAAGAAGCCCCACGCCGCCACGTGGGCCATGCTCGTCCACACCTTCTGGCCGTTCAGCACGTAGTGATCGCCGTCCAGCACCGCGCGGGTCTGGAGGTTGGCGAGGTCGCTGCCCGCGTTGGGCTCGGAGAAGCCCTGGCACCAGATGTCCTCCGCGGTCAGGATGCGGTCGAGGTGCCTCGCGCGCTGGGCCGGGGTGCCGTGCTTCATGAGGGTCGGCCCCAGCATGCTGAGGCCGCTGCGGTTGAGCGGCTGCGGGCTGCCCGCGCGCGACAGCTCCTCGTAGAGGATGACCTGGTCCATGATCGACGCGCCGCGCCCGCCGTACTCGGCCGGCCAGTCCATGCCCACGTAGCCGGCCTTGTGCAGCATGCGCTGCCACTCGCGCAGGCGGTTGACCTCCTCGACCTCGGCACGCGAGGAGGCGAAGCCGCGCCCCCGGAGGTGCGCGGGCACGTTCTCGGCGAGCCAGGCGCGCACCTCGTGGCGGAAGTCCTGCTGCTCCGGCGTGAAGTCGAAGTCCATGGCGTTCCTAGTCCTCACTTCCCCCTCTCCCCTCAGGGGAGAAGGCAGGGTGAGGGGCGGTGATGTCGGTGGTCTTCAAATGACCCCCGCATCGGGCCGGGTCACCACCCCGCTGATCTTCCAGTCGCCTTCCCACGTGAGCTCGTACAGCGCCTCGATGGACTGCCCGTTGGCCCCGCGGATCTTCACCGTGACGTAGGCGACGCCCTCCGAAGGAAGCTCGGTCTTGACCACCGCCGCGAACGTCGACCGCGCGATCTCCGGGTAGCCGCGGCGCACCATGGTCTCGAAGCTCGGGCGGTCGAACTGGGCGCGGATCGTCTGCGACGCGAAGGTGAACGCGGTGTC
>DASZJM010000531.1:0-1551 GCA_035948165.1 Candidatus Methylomirabilota bacterium | reverse complement strand
CCGCGCCTCGCCGTCATCGGGGCCGGCCCCATCGGCTGCGAGCTGGCGCAGGCCTTCCGGCGCCTGGGCTCCGAGGTGACCGTCTTCCACACCGGCGACCACATCTTGAACCGCGAGGACGCGGACGCGGCGGAGATCGTCCAGCGCGCCTTCGTGGGCGAAGGCATCCGCCTCGTGCTCGGCGCCAAGCTCGAGCGGATCGAGCGCGCGGGCGGCGGGACAGTCTTGCTCGCGACGGCGCCGAGCGGACCGGTCCGGGTCGAGGTGGACCAGATCCTCGTGGGCGCGGGGCGCGTGCCCAACGTAGAGGGCCTCGGTCTCGAGGCGGTCGGCGTCGCCTACGACGGGCAGGATGGCGTCAAGGTGAACGACCGGCTCCAGACCACCAATCCGCGCATCTACGCCGCGGGCGACATCTGCATGCCCGAGAAGTTCACCCACGTGGCCGATGCGGCGGCCCGGGTCGTGATCCAGAACGCGCTCTTCGTCGGGCGCAAGAAGCACTCCGCCCTCACCATCCCGTGGTGCACGTACACCGACCCCGAGATCGCCCACGTCGGCCTCCATGCGCGCGATGCCGAGAAGCGCGGGATGGCGGTGGACACGTATCTGCGGCCCTTCGCGGAGGTCGACCGCGCCGTCGCCGACGGCGAGGAAGATGGCTTCGTGAAGGTGCACGTGAGGCGTGGAACTGACAAGATCGTGGGCGCCACCATCGTGGCCCGGCACGCGGGCGAGATGATCAACGAGCTGACCCTGGCCATGACCGCGGGCATCGGGCTGGGGCGGCTCGCCTCGGTCATCCATCCGTATCCGACCCAGGCCGAGGCCATCCGGCAGACGGGCGACATGTACAACCGCACGCGGCTCACGCCCAGGGTGCGCAAGCTCTTCGCCGCATGGCTCAGGTGGACGCGATGAGGCGGTGGGCGCGGCCGGTGCTGATCCTGGCCCTGCTCGTGGCGGGGGTGGTGGCAACGCGGGCGCTCGGGCTCGGCGATCTGATCCGTCTCGAGAACGTGGCCAGGCTCAAGCAGTGGATCGAGGGGTTCGGGGCCCTCGCGCCGGTCGTCTTCATCGCCGGCTATGTCCTCGCGGTGGTCTTCTTCGTGCCCGGGCTACCCATCACGGTGCTCGGGGGCGTGGCCTTCGGTCCCGTCTGGGGCACGCTCTACGTGTGGATCGCCGCCACCATCGGTGCGGCGCTGGCCTTCCTGGTCGCGCGCTACGCAGTGCGCAGCACGGTGGAGCGCTGGGTACAGGCCAGCCCACGGCTGGCGCGCCTGGACGATCAAACGGCCGAACACGGCTGGCGCATCGTCATGCTCACCCGGCTCGTACCACTCTTCCCGTTCAACCTGCAGAACTACGCCTACGGACTGACCCGTATCGGCTTCTGGCCCTACGCCATCACCTCGTCCATCTGCATGCTGCCCGGCACCGCGGCCTTCACCTTTGCGGGAGGGGCGCTGTCCGAGGGCCGCGGTGACGTCAGGCGCACGCTCGGCTATCTCGCCGTCGCGGGGGTGCTGCTCGTGCTCGTCTCGCTCA
>DASZJM010000530.1:0-3046 GCA_035948165.1 Candidatus Methylomirabilota bacterium | reverse complement strand
CCTCGAGCTTCGGCACGAGCAGCACGTGTCCACCGCCGACCACCTTCGGCGCTTCGAGGGGATTCGGGTACGGCCCGAAATCGAGCGACCGCACGAACGCGGCGATGTGCTCGGCGGGCAGCGTCCAGTCGATGCACGCCTGGGCCGCGGGCCGCGCGTGCTTCGCAAAGTACGTTCGCTGGGCGAGATCCTGGGGGCGGGCTCGAAGCGTCCCATCGCCCATGGCACGGACCAGCTCCTCGAAGGAATCGATCCCGGCCTTGAAGCACTTGCGATTGAGCGTGAAGGCCGTGTCATCGGGGGCGAGCGCAAAGACCGACTGTTTCAGAATGGCGCCGGCATCCACGGTCTCTTTCATCTCGTGCCAGGTGACGCCGTGGGACGTCTCCTGATTGAGGATGGCCCACGTGGTCGCGTGGAGCCCGGCGTACCTCGGCAACGGGCCATCGTGAAAATTGATGGCGCCCAGACGGGCCAGCGCCAGGATGCGAGCCGGGACGACGGAGAGGTTGGCGATACTGAACAGGTAGTCGACGGGCCGACCATCGACCGCCGAGAGCAGGTCGTCCTGGCGGGCAACCCAGAGGATCTTCTGTTCCTGGGCCCAGTCCTGGATCACATCGTTGGTGGACACGATCGCCTGGATCGTGTGCTTGTGGCGCAGGAGCGTCTCCGCGCAGGGGATCAGGAGAGGTCCGTCTCCCAGAATGAGTGTGCTGAACGTCAGGAGGAGGGAGCTCAATGTCATAGGCTGACACCGAGGCTGGCGGTGCGGCGGCGGCAAGACCCATCAACAAGCACGTACCGTGTTCCTTCAGTCTATGTGACCAAGAGCCACCGAGTTCGGTCGGGTCACCCGGACCCCCCATCTCCTATACCATGACCGGCCCCGCCCTGCTCCGGCCCGGGCTTCCTGCGTGGGCTTGCGTCTCATGAGCAACCGCCGATTCGATAGGTACTTAGGTGTGGGTATTGGCGCTCGGACCGGCCACGAAGATGCTCGGCTTGACACGCTCCATCGAGCCGCCTAACGTCTCTGCGTAGTCCCTCGGAGGAAGCTACATGGCATCGAAGGACGCGTTCTCGACTTTCCCGCATCCGGATCAGGAAAAACGGGTGATGGCGGCCTGGGAGCAATTCCTGGGTCGCCATGACTTGCCTCCTCATGCCGTCCGGGACGTGATCGAAGGGTCGTGGGAGCGCTGTACCTCCTCGGGAGTGGATCCCGGGCGCGCGCAGGCGGCGATGCCGCTTGTGGAAGAGGCTCTCCGGGCGCTTCAGCACGCGCATCGTGACCTGATCGGGGCGAGTGCGTCGATCACGGAACAGGCCCGAGACTTCCTGTCGGAGTCGGGGACCATCATGATCCTCACCGATCCCACGGGAGTGATCCTCGAGACGGTCGGCGACGCGGCGACGGTGGAAGGGGCCCGGAGCATCCGGCTCGAAACGGGAGCGGCCTGGGACGAGCGCGCCTGCGGCACGAACGCCATCGGAACCGCACTCGCCCTCCGTGGACCGGTGCAGGTGCACGGCGCCGAACACTTCTGCTCGGGAATCAAGCCATGGACCTGTTCGGCGACGGTGATCCGCGATCCGATCCATGGCGAGGTGCTTGGGGTATTGGACGTATCCGGGCGCCGGAACTCGTTCAGCCGTCATTGCCTGGCATTGGCGGCAATTACGGCCGGCCGCATCGAAGGGGAGGTGGCGCGGCGCGCCATGGAGCTCCGGCACCATCTCCTGCAGGCGGGTCTTGGGCGGCCCACGGCGGGGGGCTTGGTGTTCTTTGACCGCAAGGGCCGTCTGGTCGAGGTGGACCCTCACGCGGCGCGCTCCTTGCGGACGATGGGGGTCGAGCTCGAATCGGCGCCGGGTCAGAAAGTCGATGCCTTGGATTTGGATACACACCGGGAGTTGGGAGGCGGCAAGGCGCGGCTGCCGGAATGGCTGAAGGCGGAATGGGTCGAACCGATCCGGCGCGGCGGGGAGCAGCTGGGAACGATGGTCGTCCTTCCGGAGCCAGTCCGGTGGGGGCGGGTCCGGCGCGGTGGCCAATCTCGCCTGACGCCCCGGGGCGGCATCGACCCCAGTGGCAGCGGCCAGATCGTCGGGAGCAGTCCGCTCCTGCGACAGGCCCTGGAGAAGGCCAAGGTGCTGGCGGAGGTGGATGTGCCCGTGCTCTTGCTCGGCGAGACCGGTGTCGGCAAGGAACGGTTTGCTCGCGCTCTTCATGAGGGGGGGCACCGCACCGACGGTCCCTTCGTCGCGGTGAACTGCGGGGGGCTGCCGCGGGACCTGCTCGCGAGCGAGCTGTTTGGCTACGTCGACGGCGCGTTCACCGGCGCCAGACACTCCGGCATGGTGGGCAAGATCGAGTCGGCAAGCGGCGGCACATTGTTTCTCGATGAGATCGGGGAGATGCCGCTGGAGCTGCAACCCTACTTGTTGCGCGTCCTGGAGGGGGGAGAGGTGTATCCCCTTGGGGGGGCCAAGCCGCGAACGGTCGAGTTCAGGCTGGTCGCCGCGACCAACAAGGACCTGCGGGCCGAGGTCGCCGCCCACCGGTTCCGTTCGGACTTGTTCTACCGGATCTCGGTGACCTCGCTACACATCCCGGCGCTGCGCGAGCGTCGGGAGGACATCCCGGCTCTCGTCGAGCACTTCGGTCGTGACGCGGCGCTGCGGCATGGTGCCCACATGAAGCAGTTCGAGCCGGAGGCGCTATCCGCGTTGGAACGGTACTCGTGGCCGGGGAACATCAGGGAATTGCGCAACGTTGTCGAGGGGGCGGTCCTCATGGCGACCGGAGAAGCGGTGACGGTCTCGGACCTTCCCCCGGATATCACGGCTTCGCTCGAGGGACCACGAGCCCAGGCGAGCGCTCCCACCTCTCCCCCAGGGGTCGTGGATCTGGAAGCGGCGGAGCGCGCCGCGATCAGCGCCGCCATCGTTGCGTGTCAGGGCAATCTGACCCTGGTGGCCAAAGAGCTCCGGATCTCAAAAAGCACGCTCTACTTGAAGGTCAAGAGGTACGGTCTCGACA
>DASZJM010000529.1:0-10262 GCA_035948165.1 Candidatus Methylomirabilota bacterium | reverse complement strand
CGGCAACTCGATCGCGGGCTACAACCCGCCGATCCGGGTGGCCGAGGAGTTCGCGATGCTCGACGTCATCTCGGGCGGGCGGCTGGTGGCCGGCTTCCCGGTCGGCACCCCGATGGACACCAACTTCTGCTACGGCCAGATCCCCGCGCTGACCCGCGACAAGTACGGCGAGGCCCACGACCTGATCATGAAGGCCTGGGCCGAGGACGAGCCCTTCGCGTTCGACGGCAAGTACAACCAGCTCCGCTGGGTGAACTGCTGGCCCAAGCCGATCCAGAAACCGCACCCGCCGATCTACATCCCGGGCGGCGGCTCCATCGAGACGTGGGACTTCTGCCTCGACCACGACTACAATTACTCGTATCTCTCGTTCTACGGCTACCTGCGCGGCAAGTCGCTGCTCGAGGGCTACTGGGAGCGGGTGGCCAAGCGCGGCAAGGACGATTCGCCCTACCGCGCCGCCTTCGCCCAGATCATCTGCGTGGCCGACACCGACGCGCAGGCCGAGGAGCTCTACGCGGAGCACTGCCTCTACTTCTTCAACCGGTGCCTGCACGTCTTCCCGCCCTTCGCGGACCCGCCGGGCTACCGGACGGTGAACACCATCAAGTACGGCGCGCTCTCCCAGCTCCGCATGGAGGCGCAGCGGATCATGCAGGGCCTCACCTGGAAGCAGCTCGTGGAGGAGCGCTTCATCATCGCGGGGAGCCCGGAGACGGTGCGCCAGCAGCTCGAGGAGTGCATCACCGGGCTCCGCATCGGGCACCTCTTCTGCCTGCTCCACACCGGCAACATGCCGGACTGGAAGACCCGCCACTCCACCAAGCTCTTCGCCGAGAAGGTGATGCCGCAGCTCCGCCACCTCTGGCCCGAGTGGAAGCACGACGACCGCTGGTGGATTCATCCGATGGACGAGCGGCTGCACCCCGAGGAGAGCCGGCCGGGAGCGGAGAAGGCCGGCCAGGAGTGGCGGTGATGAAAACGCGCACCGTCGAGACCCGCAAGGGCGCGCGCTGCCGGGTGCTGGAAGGCGGCAGCGGGATGCCCGTGGTCTTCCTGCACGGCGCGGGCGGCCTCCTGGCCGACAACCCGTTCCTCGACCGGCTCGCCGCGCGCTATCACGTCTTCGCCCCCGAGCTGCCCGGCTACGGCGAGTCCACCGGCGAGGAGCTGCTGGAGGACATGCTCGACTTCACGCTCCACGGCTGGGACGTGGTGGCCGCGCTCGGCCTCGCCCGCCCGCACCTGGTCGGCCACTCGATGGGCGGCATGATCGCAGCCGAGATGGCCGCGGTCGCCCCGCACGACCTCGACCGCCTGGTCCTGGTGGCGGCGGCCGGGCTGTGGATCGAGGAGCACCCGATCCCCGACATCTTCGCGCTGCTTCCCGGCCAGCTCGTCGAGCTGCTCTTCCAGGATCCGGACAAGGGCCAGGCCCTGCTCACCGGCGGGGTGGACTTCTCGGACATGGAGGCGTTCAAGGCGTTCTACCTGGGCCAGCAGCGCCGGCTCGCGATGGCGGGCAAGATCCTGTTCCCGATCCCGAACCGCCGCGTGTCCAAGCGCCTCTACCGGGTGACCGCGAAGACGCTGGTGCTGTGGGGCGAGGCCGACCGGCTGATCGTGCCGGCCTATGCGGAGCGCTGGGCCCGCCTGATCACGGGGGCGACGGTGCAGACCATGCCGGACGCCGGCCACATGCTGCCCTACGAGCAGCCGGAGACCTTCGTGGACGCGCTCACCCGATTCCTCGGATGAGCAGGAGATGAGCGAGGCCGACGGCAACGGCTGGATCGGACGACCGCTCAAGCGACGCGAGGACCACCGGCTCCTGACCGGCGCGGGCTCCTTCGTGGACGACCTGCGGCCGCCCGGCTGCGCGCACGTGGCCCTGCTCCGCTCGCCCCACGCGCACGCCCGGATCGCGCGCCTCGACGTGGAGGCGGCGCGGCGCGCCCCCGGCGTCCTGCTGGTGGTGACCGGGCGCGACACCGCCCACCTCGCGCCGATGCCGGTGAACCGCATGATGCCGGACATGAAGGTGCCGCCGCATCCGATCCTGGCCGACGGCGTCGTCACCTCGACCGGCATCCCGGTGGCCGCGGTGGTGGCCGAGAGCGTGTACGCGGCCCACGACGCGCTCGACCTGATCGAGGTGGAGTACGAGCCGCTGCCCGCGCTGCCCGAGCCCGAGGGCGCGCTGGCCGCGGGCGCGCCCGCGGTCTTCCCGGGCGTCGACGGCAATCGCGTGCTGCACCGGGCCCTGCGCGAGGGCGAAGCGGCGGCCGCCTTCGCGGAAGCGGCCCACGTGGTGTCGCTCCGGGTCGCCCAGTCCCGCATCTCGGCGGTGGCGCTCGAGCCGCGCTCGGTGCTGGCCACGTTCGATCGCTTCACCGAGGAGCTCACGATGTGGGTCTCCTGCCAGGCCCCGTTCCGCATCCGGGCCGAGGTGGCGCGTCTGCTCGAGCTGCCCGAGAGCCGGGTGCGGGTGATCGCCCCCGACGTGGGCGGCGGGTTCGGGGTGAAGACCGGGCCCTACCGCGAGGACGTGCTGCTGGCCTGGCTGGCCCGCCGCCTCGCGCGGCCGGTGAAGTGGGTGGCCACGCGCCGCGAGGACCAGGCCACCACCAACCAGGCGCGCGGCTCGGTGTGCGAGGGCGAGCTGGCGCTCGACGCGGACGGCCGCATCACCGGGCTCCGCGCGCGCATCGTCTCCCCGCTCGGCTCCTCGCTCATGAACGCGGCGGCGGGATCGCCGTGGAACCACGCGCGCCTCCTGCCCGGCGCCTACGTGGTGCCGGCGTGCGACATCGCGGTCTCCGGCGCGGTCACCACCACCGCGCCGGTCGCGGCCTATCGCGGCGCGGGCCGACCGGAGGCGTGCTTCTACATCGAGCGGCTGATGGACACCGCCGCGCGCGTGATCGGCCTCGATCCCGCCGAGCTGCGCCGCCGCAACCTCATCCCGCCCGAGCGCTTCCCGTTCCGCACCGTGACCGGCCAGAGCTACGACTCGGGCGACTATCCCCAGGCGCTCGAGCGCGCGCTCGCCGCCGCGGACTACGCGGGGCTGCGGAAGCAGCAAGCGGAGCGCCGCGCGGGGGGCGAGATCGTCGGGATCGGCGTGGTGTCCTACGTCGAGCCCTGCGCGCTCGGCTGGGAGAGCGGGTCCATCCGGGTGGAGCGCTCGGGACGCGTCACCGCGATCACCGGGTCGAGCGCCCACGGCCAGGGGCACGAGACCACGTTCGCCCAGGTGGTGGCCGACCATCTGGGCGTCACCCCCGACGAGGTGACCGTGCTCCACGGCGACACGCGCTCCGGTCCCGAGGGCTTCGGCACGTTCGGCAGCCGCAGCGTGGCCCTGGGCGGCGGCGCGCTCGTTCGTGGCTCGGTGGAGGTGCGCGACAAGGGCCGCCGCATCGCGGCGCGGCTGCTCGAGGCCGCGCCCGAGGACGTGATCGGCGTGCCGGGCGGCTTCCAGGTGACCGGGGTGCCGGCCAAGCGCGTGACCTGGAAGGAGGTCGCCACCGCGGCCTACGCGGGCGGGACGGCGCTGCCCCCCGGCGACACGCCGGGCCTCGAGGCGACGATGTACTTCCAGGCCGAGGCGGAGGTGTGGAGCTACGGCGCGGTCGTGTGCCTGGTCTCGATCGCGCGCGACACCGGCCGCCTCACGATCGAGAAGCTCGTGTGGGTGGACGACGCGGGGACCATCATCAACCCGCTGCTGGCCGAGGGCCAGCTCCTCGGCAGCCTGGCCCAGGGGCTCGGCCAGGCGCTGCTCGAGGCCATCGTCTACGACGGCGACGGGCAGCTCCTCACCAGCACGCTGATGGACTACGCGATCCCGCGCGCGGAGGACATCCCCGCGCTCACCATCGAGAAGATGCACATCACCACGCCCCGCAACCCGCTCGGGGCCAAGGGCCTCGGCGAGGCCGGCTGCATCGCGATCCCGCCCGCGCTGGTCAACGCGGCGGTCGACGCGCTCGCCCCCCACGGCGTCACCCACGTGGACATGCCGCTACACCCCGAGCGGCTCTGGACCGCCCTTCGTTAGGGGTCAGGCGCCGAACGCGGCCTGCACCGCGCGCTGCACCTTCGCGGGGTACCAGCGCGTGAACCAGATCGCGGCCGCGAGCGCCACCACCGACGCGCCGATATCCACCCCGAGCGGGATCGCGGGCACGAACTCGGCCGCCGCGTCGGCCGCCGCGTGCACCGCGAAGGACCCGGCCCACACCCAGGAGACGGCGCGGTTGACCGCCATGAAGATCGGCGAGTCCCAGAACTGCTCCGGCACCCGCTCACGCGCGTACTGGAGCGTGAACGGCCGGCCGATGGCGAGCGAGACCAATACGATGCTGAGCAGGCCCGTGTCCACCGCGAGGCGCACGGTGGCCACCGTCCACCGGGGCGCGGCGACCAGGGTGTAAACGGTGAGCGCGCCGAAGAGCACGAAGCTCCCCACCTCGAGGATCTTGATGGACTCCCGCCTGCGCCACATGCGCAGGCCGAGCAGCGCCGAGGTCGTCAGGGCGCCGGTGAGCCCGGCCACCGGCGAGACGAGCCGCATCAGCACGAAGAACACGATGAACGGAGAGAGGCCGATGAGCACGCTCATGCCGCGGCCCTCGCCCCGGTGACCAGCAGCCGCATCAGCTCGGCCCGGACGGTCTCGAAGTCCCGCTCGGCGGGCAGCTTGCCGGCCAGGTGGAGCATCACGAGCCCGTGCATGCCGGACCAGAAGGCGAGCCCGAGCAGCTCCGGATCGCCCTGAAAGAGGCCCGCCCGCACCAGCCGCTCGAGCGAGGCGCTCATGGTGCGCCGGGCCCGCGTGCTGGCCCGCACCAGCTCCGGATAGCGATCGGGGTGGGGCTGCTGCACGTCGAACATGAGCCGGTAGCCGTCGGGATCGGCCAGCGCGAAGCGCGCGTAGGCGAGGCCGACCGCGTGCCCCGCCGCGCGCAGGTCGTCCCCCGCCGCGGCCGCCGCCTGCTCCAGCGCGCCCGCGAAGCGATCGAACGCGGCGGTCCGCACCGCGGCCAGGATCTCGTCCTTGTTCCGGAAGTAGCGGTAGGGCGTCATCGGGCTGCAGCCGAGCGCCTCCGCGAGCTGGCGCATCGAGACCGCGTCGCGGCCCTCGGTGGCGAAGCGGTGCTGGGCCACCTCGCAGAGCCGCGCGCGGAACTCCTCGACCTGCTCGGCGGACAGGGTCCGCGGCATGGTCTCAGGTCCCCGGCGGGATCGCGCGGGGGAACTCGCGCACGTACTTGAAGAAGCGGGCCAGGTGCCGGTCGGAGGCCACCAGGTTGCGCGGACGGAACCGGATGGTGTCGAGCACCGGCGCGTCCTCCGCGAGCAGGCGCTGCACGAAGCTCCGCAGGGTCTCGAGCCGGGCCGCGACCCCGTCCCGTCCCGTTCCCGCGTCGCGCACCCCGTAGGCGTAGAATCCCATGGTCTGGCCGTGGGCGATGGGCGCGCCGCAGAAGAGCATGAACGCCTCCTCCCCGGCCATGGAGAGGTACTGGGCGAACACGTTCACCCCGGTGATGCGGCCGTGCTGGATGAAATGAGGCGACTCGATGCGGTACTCGAGACTGTGCGGACCGACCGTGACCGTGTCGGGCTCGATCGCAGAGAGCCCGTGCAGGGTGCGGAGGTGCTGGAAGTCCACCCCGTTGGAGACCGACACCCACGTGTCCACCGCGCGCGTGCCGCGATAGTGGGTCTCGCAGATCAGCTCGTTTTCCTGCACGCCGGGAATGCCGGGCACCGGGAAGGTCGGCGCCTCCCCGTTGAAGGCCCAGATCAGGCCCCACGCCTCCGCGGTCGGGTAGGTCGGGATGCGGGCCCCGGGTGGGATGCGGTCACCGGCGGGGATGTCGACGCACGTCCCCGCACAGTCGAACCGCCAGTGATGGTAGGCACAGCGGATCTCGCCCCCGATCACCTCGCCCACCGAGAGGTCGGCGCCGAGATGAGGGCAGTAGGCCCCCTGCACCACCGCGCGGCCGGTCGCGTCGCGATAGACCACGACGCGGGTCCCGAGGAAATCCCGCCCCAGCGGGCGGCCGCCGGGCACGTCGCTCGCGAGGGCCACCGGGAACCAGGATTGGTGATAGCTCTCCGTCGTCTCGTCCTGCCGCGCTCGCCTTGCCTCGGTCGTCACGCTCATGGCTTGCCTCCTCTGCCCTGCTTCTATCAAATAGGTCGGCCAACAAGTTGACACTGTATATTTACAATGTAAGTCAGTCAAGCTCTTTCTTCGACCCGGGAGATCAACGATGAGATCGATCGACATTCACGCCCACCTGGTGCCGCAGACCCTCTGGCAGGCCGCCGCCGCCGGCCGGGAGTGGTACGGCTTCCGGCACGAGCCCGGCGACGGGCTCGGCACGTTCCTCGGCACGAACGGCAAGCGCACCGGCTTCACCTCCCCCAAGGTCCGCCTGACCCCGGAAGAGCGGCTCCAGGACATGGACGCGCAGGGGGTGGACGTCCAGGTGGTCTCGGTGCACACGCCGCTCTTCGGCTATCACCTGGACCCGGCGCAGGGCCGGGCGCTCGCCCACGAGGTCAACGACGAGATCGCGGCGATGACCCGGCAGTGGCCGAGCCGCTTCGCGGGACTGGCCACGCTCCCGGTGCAGGACGTGAAGGCGGCCATCGACGAGCTCGAGCGCGCGGTCACCGTGCTCGGCCTGAAGGGAGCCGAGCTCGACACGGTCGTCAACGGGGAGAACTGGGACGAGCCGCGCTTCCTGCCGCTGTTCAAGGCCGCCGAGGCCATGGGCGCGGTGCTCTTCTTCCACCCGCAGCCGCAGCATAACTTCATGACGGAACGGGCCGGGCGCTACGGCCTCTTCAACAGCCTGGGGGTGATCGTCGAGGACGCGATCGTGGTCGCGGTGCTGATCCTGGGCGGCATCCTCGAGGCGTGCCCCGATCTCAAGGCCTGCATCGCCCACGGCGGCGGGCCCGCCTGCTACGCGATGGGGCGCCTCGACCGCGGCTGGCACGGCACGCCGGCCGCGCGGGCGCACACCCCGTCACCGCCCAGCAGCTACCAGCGCCGCCTGTACTACGACACGGTGGTGGGCAGCGAGGCCGCGCTCCGCTTCCTGCTGGACCAGGTCGGCGCCGACCGCGTCGTGCTCGGCAGCGACTGGCCCTTCGTGCCGTGGCACCCGTCGCCGGTCACCTGGCTGCAGGGGCTCGCGAGCGTGACCACCACGGAGAAGGAGCAGATCCTCTGGCGCAACCTCGAGGCCCTGCTGCGTCTCTAGCCGCGGCCGCCGTCCTAGCGCGCGGCCTCGAATGCGCCCTCCTGGTCGAGCTGCATGAGGGCCTGGGCCCCGGTGCTGAAGGTGGGCCCGCCGCCCGGCACCCCGGCCGACTGGATCGCCTCGAGCAGCTCGCGCTTGGTCGCCCCGTGGTCGATGGCGCGGCGCATGTGCGCGATCACGCCGTCCTTGCGGCCGCGGAAGGCGAGGATGCCGATGATGACCATCTCGCGATACTTGACCGACAGCTCCTTGCCTTCCCCGATCGACAGCTCGCTGAGCGGCTGCCGCGCCCGCACGTACTCGGGATCCTCTCGCGCCACCCACTCCCAGAACGGGTAGCCGTAAGGGTTCTTCGTGCCACCCGCCGTCTTGCCGCCCGCGGTCTTGCCGCTCGCCTTCGCCGCCTTCCGTGCGCTCATCGTGGTCTCCTGGTAGGGATCAGGCCGCGAGGCCGAGTGTGCGCCCGGCCTCGGTCGCGAAGCGCTCGAGGCCGGAGGCGTCCAGGGTGGGCTGCGCGCGCAGGATCAGCCGGTGGACACCGGCCGCCGCGTAGGCCTCGATCGTGGCCCGGTCGGGCACGTCGGTGCCCGGCGGGGTGACGCTGATCTCGAGGGGGCCCAGCTCCGCCGGGCGCTTGACCTGCGAGGCCGCCTGCCGGAGCGCCTCCACCCGCTTGCGGGTCTCGGCCACGTCGAGGCCGAAGCCGTACCAGCCGTGGCCCTGGGCGACCGCGCGGCGATAGGCCGGCGGCGTGCCGCCGCCCACCACGATCGGGATCGGCACCTGCACCGGCCGCGGCATGGCCTGCACGCCCTCGAAGGACACGTAGGGCCCGCGGTGCACGGGCTTCGGCTGCGTCCACACCGCGCGCATCGAGGCCAGGTAGTCGTCGGAGACGCGCCCCCGCTCCTTGAAGGGTGCGCCCACCGATCGCATCTCGGGCTCGCACCAGCCGACCCCGAGCCCAAAGATGAGGCGGCCGTTCGAGAGCACGTCGAGCGAGGCGAGTTGCTTGGCCAGGACCAGGGCCTGCCGCTGCGGCAGGATGATGACCCCGGTGCCGAGCCGGATGCGGGAGGTGTGGGCCGCGAGAAAGGTCAGGGCGACCACCGGGTCGAGGAGCCGCATGTCGGGCGGCATCGGTCGCCCGGGCACCGGCGGGTCGGGCAGCACCACGTGATCGGCCACCCAGAGCGATTCGAAGCCAGCGGCCTCGGCGGCGCGGCCGAGTCGCGCCGCCGCGTCCGGATACGCGCAGGTATTGAGGTTGACCCCGTGCAGGCCGTACTTCATCGCGGCTCTCGCGGCACCGGCGCCTTCATGCCGGCCAGGCGCTCGATGATCGTGAAGACCACGCTCGTGTCCTGCTCCCCGAGCCCGGCGGCCAGGGCCGCCTGCTGGTAGTGCTGGGCCAGGGCCGAGAAGGTCACCGGCACGTGCAGCTCCTTGGCGATGGTGTGGAAGGTCTCGAGGTCCTTGTTCATGAGCGCGACCTTGAAGCCGGGCTCGAAGTCGCGCGGGATCAGGGCGCGCGGGATGCGCTCGAGCGCCTTGCTGCCCCCGCTGCTGGCCTTCACCACCTCGTAGATCGTCATCGGGTCGAGGCCCGCCTTCACCCCGAGCACGAAGCCCTCCATCATGGTGGCCGCGTTCACGCACGCCATCATGTTGTTGATCGCCTTCACGGTGTTGCCCGCGCCGGCCGGGCCCACGTGGAAGACGTTGGGCCCCATCGCCTTCAGCACCGGCTCCGCCCGGGAGAGCGCGGCCTTGTCGCCGCCCACCATGATGGCCAGGGTCGCGGCGCGGGCCCCGGTCACACCGCCGCTCACCGGCGCCTCCAGGAAGTGGACGCCCCGCGCCTTCGCCCGGGGCTCGATCTTCCGGGGCGTGGAGGGCAGCACGCTGGAGAGATCGATCAGGATGGTGCCCGGCTTGGCCCGCTCCACCAAGCCCCCCGCGTCGAGGTACATCGCCTCCACGTCCGGCGAGGCGGGCAGCGAGGTCAGCAGAACCTCCGCGCCCTCCAGCGCGGCCAGCGCGGAGTCGGCGCGGCGGGCCCCGGCCTCGACCAGGTTCGCCATCGCCTTGGGGTTCAGGTCGAAGACCGCCATCGGGAACCCAGCCTTAAGGATGTTGCCGGCCATTGGGTTGCCCATGTTGCCGACACCGATGAACCCGACCGAGAGAGCCATGCGCGCCTCCTTGGGCGACCTGCGGGATGACGGGGGTCGATTCGAACGCGCCGAGCATAAACCTCCGCGACGAGCGGAGCAACGTGCGGTAGACTCCGCTCTAGTGTTACGCGCCTTCGCGCTCGACCCGATCGGGACCGTCTCCATCGAAGAGACGTCGTCGGTGGGTCTTCTGAAGCTCTCGACGCGGACGTACTGGCGCCGCGTCTGGCCCGCCGGGGTCGGCCTGGCCTCCTACATCGTGGAGCGCTTCGGCGCCGAGGGCCTGCGCGACCGCGACGTCCTCGACCTGGGCTGCGGCGTCGGGCTGGTCGGCATCGTCTGCGGGCGGCTGGGCGCGCGCGTGACCTTCCTGGACCGCGAGGCGGGCGCCCTCGCCGCGGTCCGCCGGAACTGCCGCCGCAACGGCCTCGCGCCCGCGCGCACCATCGGCGGCGACTGGAACCACGGCGGCCATCGGGTCGAGCCCGACGCCTACGACCTGGTCGTGGGCGGCGACGTGGTCTACGACGATCTGGAGTGGCCGGCCATCGGCACCGCGCTGATGCGGACCCTGCGGGTGGGCGGCATCGCGCTGCTGGCCGATCCCGGCTGGGTGGTCCAGCGCAAGCTGCGCGGCGCGTTCCGCCGCAGCGGCTTCACGGTGACCCGGAGCCGGCGGCGGGTGAGCTGGCCGCCGTGGCGGACCACCCACCTGCGCATCAAGGACATCGACATCTACGAGCTGGGCCGCCGCCCCACCCCTCGTCCCACCCTCTCCCCTCTGGGGAGAGGG
>DASZJM010000528.1:0-8457 GCA_035948165.1 Candidatus Methylomirabilota bacterium | reverse complement strand
TTCAGCGCGGAGGCCCGGTTACCCCAGATGATCTCCATCTGCTGGGCGTCCGCCCGCGCCAGGCCCACCTGGGGCGCCGCCATGGCGAAGGCGGGCGTCCACACCAGCCCGGCCGGCTCGCACGTGCCGACGAGGTTCTTGCACGCGCGGTAGGTCAGCACCCCGCTCGAGCCGATCTCGGTGTCCATCTGCACGTCGACCGGCGTGAAGCAGCTCCGATCGAGGCCGTCGCGCAGCCCGTCGCCGCCCGCCTTGCCGGACAGCGGCGCCGCCGCGAGGTACACCGCGACCCCCGAGGCCCGCAGCGAGCAGATCGCCTCGCTGAGCGGCGCCACGTCCTGGCCGGGACGCTGGTCGATGAACGCGAAGTCGACGAAGACCGCGGCCGGCTCGTACACCGCGAGCGCGTCCAGCACCTCGGCGTGGCGCGCATAGGAGATCGGGAACGACTCGTGCAGGGTGGCGAGGTTCTCCTCCCGGAAGAGGACCACCAGGGTCTTCTGCTGACCGGTCGCGTCGTACGTGTACTTCACGATCGCGTTGACGATGGCCTGCGACCACGGAGTCAGGTGCAGCGAGATGCCGTGGAAGTTGAAGAGCAGCGCGCCGAGCGCGGCGAGGAAGACGAACTGCACGAGCGCGCGGGTGGAGGAGCTCGGCCCCTCGCTCACCGCGATGGAGTCCGACACCATCGTGCCGTCGTGCGCTACCGGCCTGCTCACACGCCCTCCCGGGGGGAAAAGTCCCAACAGTCTATGCCGCGGCTTGCGGCTACACAATCGCTGTGTTACACGAATGGGCCACGACCTCGACCCCAACCGGGAGATCACGCATGATCAAGCCGTCCCCCACCCGCCGCCGAGCCCTGTCGCTGACCACCCTCGGGCTGCTCGCCGTCGCCCTCGCCGGCTGCGTCTCCCAGGACTTCATCCACGGTGCCGGCCAGAGCGCGGCGGCCGGCGCCATGCAGGGGGTGCGCGAGGGGATTCCCGGCCTCCAGGAGCCGCTGCGGCAAACCTTGCGCGGGAGTCTCGAGGATCCGGCCCTCGCCCGGGCCGCCCGCGACATGACCGACTCCGCGATGCAGGCCCTCCAGGCCCGCCTCGGCTCGCCCGAGATGCGCGAGCAGGTCGATCGGCTCGTGACCCAGGCGATGGAGAGCCTGCGGCGGAGCGGCGACGACACCGTCCAGGCGCTGGTCAAGGGCGCGGGCGGGCAGCTCGAGGCCGAGCTGCGCAAGGTCGCCACCAGCAGCATCCTCGCCGCCACCACCACGCTCCGCGACTCGATCGAGCACGACGTGAATCCGGCCACCCAGCGGCTGGCCCGGCAGATGGGCGAGCAGCTCGTCGCCTCGCTGGTGGCGGGGCTCGAGGGGCCGATGCAGGCGCGGCTGCAGCTCGTGGGGCGCAACATGTCGCTGGCCCTCATCAAGGGCGCGGCCGAGGGCGCGGACGACCCGGTCAACCAGGCGGGGTTCGGCGGTCTCACCCACCAGGTGATGCTCCAGGCTATGCGCGGGGCCCGGCAGGGCATGAGCGAAGGGCTGCCCAACCGCACCCAGGTGGCGCTGATCTCGGCGCTGGTGGTGCTGGGCGCGATGGTGCTGGGCAGTGGCGGTGGGCTCGTGTGGTTCTGGTGGCGCTACCAGCAGAGCGCCAAGACCCTCACGATCGTGGCGGAGAGCATCAACCAGCATAAGTCGGACGCGCTGAAGGACACCATCCAGAAGAGCGCGCACGCAAACTACGTCGGGCCCTGGTTCAGCAGCTTCCTGAAGCGCCGCGGTCTGTGACCCGGGGGCGCCGGCGCGGCGCCTAGGAAGCGAGCAGCGCTTCGACCGCGTGCGGGTCCACCGGCTTGGCGAGGTGGAGGTCGAAGCCGGCCGCGCGCGTCCGCTCGCGGTCGGCCTCGGTCCCGTAGCCGGTGACCGCGACCAGCCGGACGTCCCGTCCCTCCGGCGTCGCGCGCAGACGCCGCGCCACGTCGTACCCGCTCATGCCGGGGAGCCCCAGGTCGAGGAACACCACCTCGGGCTTGGAGCGGAGGAACTCGTCGACTGCGCCCGGCCCGTCGGCGGCGGTATAGACCTCGTGGCCGTGGAGGCGGAGCAGCAGGGCGAGCGAATCGGTGGAGTCGGGTTGATCGTCCACCACCAGCACGCGACGCGTCGGACCGGACGGCGCCTCCCGGGCCGCGGCCACCGGCGCCGCCGCGGGCGCGGGGACGTCGACCGCGAGACGCGGCAGGCGAATCGTGAACTCGCTCCCCCGCCCGGCCCCCTCGCTCGCGACCGCCACTCGACCGCCGTGCATCTCGACGAGCCGTCGCACCAGGGTGAGCCCGATCCCGAGACCGCCCTGCCGGCGCTCCAGCGAGCGGTCCGCCTGGATGAACAGGTCGAAGACGTGCGGCAGGAGCTCCGCGTCGATGCCGACGCCCTCGTCGCGCACCGCGATGACGACCTCCTGCGCCTCGGCGCGGGCGGTCAGCCGGACGCGCCCGCCTTCCTCGGAGTACTTGATCGCGTTGTCGAGCAGGTTGCCCACCGCCTGGACCAGCCGCGCGGAGTCGCCCTCCACGACGCCCACGTCGTCGGCCACCTCGACCTCGAGCGTCTCCCGGCGGCTCTCCGCGGCCGGGCGCGCGGTCTCGACCGCCTGGGCGATGACCGCGGCGGCGACCGGGACCCGCTCGTGTTGCAGGGTGATCTTCCCGGAGGTGATGCGGGAGACGTCGAGGAGGTCGTCGACCAGCCGGGTGAGCAGCCCGACCTGGCGCTCGATCACCCCCGACACCCACCGCAGCCGCTCGTCCGGCTGACCCAGCAGGGTCAGGGTGTGGGCCGCGTTGCGGATCGGGGCGAGCGGGTTGCGCAGCTCGTGGGCCAGCATGGCCAGGAACTCGTCCTTGCGCCGGTCGTTCTCGTGGAGCCGCTGCTCGCTGGCGCGACGCTCGGTGATGTCGCGGAACACGAGCACCACGCCGACGACGCGGCCCCGCCCGTCCCGGATCGGCGCCCCGCTGTCGTCGATCGGCCGCTCGCGTCCGTCCCGCCCGATCAGCACCGTGTGATTGGCGAGGCCGACGACCGCGCCCTCGCGGAGGACCTTGTCGACCGGGTTCTCGACCGGCGCCCGGGTCTCCTCGTTGACGATCCGGAACACCGTCTCGACGGGCCGGCCGATCGCGTCGGCGTTCCACTCGGTGAGGGCTTCCGCCACCGGGTTGAGCAGGGTCACCCGCCCCTGCGCGTCGGTCACCACGACCGCGTCGCCGATGCTGGTCAGCGTGGTGCGAAATCGCTCCCGCTCGGCCTGCAGCACCTCGGAGGCCCGCTGGCGGATCGCGAGGTTGCGGGCGAACAGCCAGACCACGAGGGCCACCAGGGCGAGCCCGATGACGAGCGCGACCACGGTGGTGACGACCGCGGTGCGGGCCGCGCCGCGCGCGATCACGCCGCGCTCCTCCAGGAGCTCCCGCTCGACCCGCTCCATCTCGTCCACCTCGGCCCGGACCCGATCCATGACCTGCTTGCCCTCGCCGGTCAGCACCGTCTGGCGCCCGGACGAGAGCCCCCGTCCGCGGTCCGGATCGAGGCCGGCGAGATCGAGGCCGCGCTTCAGGATCGCCATCCGCTGACTCGCCAGCTCGTCGAGCCGCAGCACGCGCGCGGTCTGGGCCGGATTGTCGAGGGTGAGCTGGCGGAGCCCGGCGATCTGGCCCGGGAGCCGGTCCACCGCCTCGCGGTACGGCTCGAGGTAGCTCGCCTCCCCGGTGAGGAGGTAGCCGCGCTGGCCGGTCTCCGCGTCCTTGAGGGTCGAGAGGACCGCCTCGAGGCGGGCCAGCACCTCGTTGGTGTGCGACACCCACTGCAGGCTCACCGCGACCTCGCGGATGTTGTGCAGGGCGAGCCCGGCGTCGATCACGAGGGCGACGACCAGCAGGGCGACCGCGACCGCGGGGCCGCGGCTCGGGATGAAGCGCATGCCCGCCGGTGGCGCCCCGCTCAGCGGCCGCCCGAGAGGGCGGGCGCGACCTCGGTCAGGAAGCGCTTGAGCTGGCCCCGCTGGTCCCAGGAGGTGAGGCGCAGGGAGATGTGGGAGAGTCCGGCCGCCACGTAGTCGCGGAGCTCGGCGATGCACTGCGCCGGGCTACCCGCCACCGTCCAGCCCTCGACGAAGGCGGGCGAGAACTTCGAGGTGTAGTAGGTGTCGAGGAAGGTCTTGCTCTCCTCGAGCGCCTTGCCGCGGTCCTCGTTGATGTTGATGTTGTGGTAGAGGGCGCTGCCGAGCGCATCCGGGTTGCGACCCTCCTCGCGCGCCATCCGGGCGATGCGCGCCCACTGCTCGCGGAACTGGGCCGGCGTCACCTTGTTGGTCATCCAGCCGTCGGCGAAGCGCGCGACCCGCCGGAAGCCGCGCTCCACCGCCGCGTCGGAGGCGCTGGCCCCGCCCTTCCAGGTGAGGCCGGTCGGATTGCTCGCGATCCAGATCGGGCACGGCTGCTGGACCGGCCGCGGCTCGATCTTCACGCCCTCGAACTGGTAGAACTCGCCCTGGTGGGAGACCTTCTCGCCGGTGAAGACCTTGCGGAGGATCTGGATCCCCTCCTCCAGACGGCCGACCCGCTCGCTCGAGCGCACGCCCATCACCCGGTGCTCGAGGGCCTGCGCCGCGCTCTGCTCGTCGGGGCCGCCCAGGCACACCGCGAGGAGCGCGCGCCCGCCCGAGAGCACGTCGAGGCTCGCCCACTGCTGGGCGAGGAGCAGCGGATGCCGGTGGACGAAGGTCGCCATGCACCCGACCGCGAGCCGCATCCTCGAGGTCGCGCCCGCGAGCGCGGAGAGGAGCGCGATCGCCTCGAGGCGCGGCTTGGCGAGGAGGCTGTCGCCGACCCACAGGGTGTCGAAGACCCCGGAGGTCTCCGCCTGCTGCGACAACTCGATGAGGTCGCGCGCCTGGATCGCGCCCAGCACGACCGCCCGGTTGGCGAGGATGAGCCCGAAGGATGCGCGTGCCATGGATGACCTCCCCCGAGCAATCTAGGGGGCGGCGGCGGGGACGTCAAGCGTGGCGCGTCGATCGAGGGCCGCGCGGGGCCCCGGCCGCGCCACGCGGCCGATTTGACCTGGCCGCGACTCCTCGGGTACGGTCTCCCGGAAGGAGTCGACCGATGAGCGTGAGCCGCGCGTTTCACGGGGTCATCCCCGCCGAGTACCTCTTCCCGACCTTCGTGCACCGGCTGGACGGCACCCTCGTGGGCTGCGCGAGCCTGATCCCCGAGCTGACCCACGAGCTGATGACCGCCATGCAGGCCGACGATCTCGGCCGGGCGCGCGCGATCAACGACCGCATCTGGCCGATCAAGGAGGCGGTCTATGGCGCGGGCGAGCCCTCGGGCGACGCGCACGCGCGCATGAAGGAGGGCATGGCGATGCGCGGGCTCTTCCGGAGCGCGCTGGTGCGGCCGCGGGTGCTGCCGCCCTCGGCGGACGAGGGTGTGGCGATGCGGGCCGCGCTCGAGGAGAGCGGGGTGCCCCGCGTCGAGCTCGTCTGACCTGGTTCCTGCTGTCGCTCGGCGCGGCGCTGACTCAGGCCGTCCAGTTCGCGGTCGTCAAGGGGCGCGCCCGGGAAATCCCGCCGCTGGTGATCGTCGCGTGGACGCAGGGCGTGGCCTGCGCGGCGTGGGTGGTGTTCTTCGTGGCCTCGGGGCATCCATTCACCGAGCCGGGAGCGCTCTGGCCCGTGGTGGCCGTCTCGTGCCTGCTCGTGCTCGGCATGAGCGGGCTGCTCGCCCGGGCCAGCGCGCGCGGAGACATCTCGATCGTCGGGCCGATCCTCGCGCTGAGCCCGATCTTCACGATTCTGCCGGACGCCGCGCTCTCGGGCGGGCTACCGAGCCCGCTCGGCTGGATCGGCCTCACGCTCTCCCTCACCGGCACCGTGAGCCTCTCGGGTGGAGCCGGTGGGCGCCTCGGCAGGATCCGCACGCTCTTCGCGCGGCGAGACGCGCTCGACGCTCTCGGCGCCGCGTTCCTGCTCGGCTTCCTCGCCGCGGTGGACCGCTACGGGGCGCTTCACCTCGGGCCGCCGAGCTATCTGGTCTGCTCGCACGGCGCGACCGCCCTCCTGGCCGCGCTGATCGCGGCGGTGACCACACCGCGCGGTCTGGCCGAGAGCGTGCGGCCCCGCAACCTGCTCACGGTGGTGATCCACGGGCTGCTCGGGGTGACCGGCACCGGCATGCAGACCACCGCGCTCACCATGGCCTCCGCGGCTTACGTCAACGCGATCCGCCGCATGTCCGCCGTCCTCGCGGTGCTGCTGGGCCGCACCCTCTTCGGCGAGCCCGATCTCGCCCGCCGCCTCACCGCCGCCCTCCTCGCCTGCGCCGGCGCCGCCTGCCTCCTCCTCGCCTGAGGGGGTCGGGGCTTACATTGCGACATTTTTTACCCGTCAGGTGGGCCGCCGCGCGGCCGAAATGTCGGAATGCAAGACCTGACCCCTAGTAGAGGTGGCAGGCGACGTCGCGGCCGGCGTGGGGGCGCAGCGCGGGCGGCTCGGTGGCGCAGACCGGCATGACGTGGGGGCAGCGCGGGTGGAAACGGCAGCCCGCGGGCGGCCGGAGCGGGCTCGGCACCTCACCCGCGAGCGGAAGCTCCGCGCGCGGGGCGTCGACGTCGATCGGGAGCGCGGCGGCGAAGAGGGCCTGGGTGTACGGGTGGCGCGGCGCGAGCGCGACCGCCTCGGCCGGCCCCGACTCCACGATCTGCCCCAGGTACATGACCGCGATGGTGTGGCTCATGTGCGCCACCGCGGCCAGGTCGTGGGCGATGAAGAGGTACGACACGCCCAGTCGCTCCTGCAGCTCACGCAGGAGGTTCAGGATCTGGGCGCGGATCGACACGTCGAGCGCGGAGACCGGCTCGTCGAGCACCACCAGCCGCGGGGAGAGCGCGAGCGCCCGCGCGATGGCCACCCGCTGCCGCTGGCCGCCCGAGAACTCGTGCGGGTAGAGGTCGGCCGCCCGCGCGGGCAGCCTCACCAGGTCGAGCAGCTCGAGCACGCGCCGCCGCCGCGCCGTCCGGTCGAGGGGCTCGTTGATCACGAGCGGCTCCGCGATGATCGCGCCCACCCGCATGCGCGGGTCGAGCGAGGCGTAGGGATCCTGGAAGACCGCCTGCACGGCGCGACGGTAGCCGCGCCGCTGGGCGCGGTCGAGCGCGCCCACCTCCACGCCCTGGAAGCGGATGGTCCCCGACGTCGGCCGCTCGAGGCCCAGCACCAGCTTCGACGTCGTCGTCTTCCCGCAGCCCGACTCGCCCACGAGGCCGAGCGTCGTTCCCGCCTCGAGCGTGAACGAGACGCCGTCGACCGCGCGCACCCGCTCGGTGCTCCGGCCGAGGAGACCGCGCCGGACCGGAAAGTGCTTGCTGAGGGCGGAGGCCTCGAGCAGCGCGCTCACGCGGGCGGCGCCCCCGCCGCCGGCGCGGCGATCCCGGGCGTCTCGAGCCAGCAGCGCGTCACGTGCCCCGCCTCCACCACCGTCTCCGGCGGCGCCTCCACCCGGCAGCGCTCCATCACCGACGGGCAGCGCGGGGCGAACGCGCACCCCGCGGGCAGCCGGGCCAGGTCGGGCGGCTGGCCCTCGATGGCGGTGAGCCGGCCGGTGCGTCGCCCGAGGCGCGGGATGGATTCGAGCAGCGCGCGGCTGTAGGGATGCGCCGGGCGCGTGAAGAGCCGGCGCACCGGCCCCATCTCGACGATGCGCCCCGCGTACATCACCGCGACCCGGTCGCAGATGCGCGCCACGATGCCCAGGTTGTGGGTGACGAAGACGAGGGCCAGCCGGTGCCGCTCCTGCAGCTCCTCGAGGAGGCCCAGGTATTGCGACTGGATGGTGAGGTCGAGGCTCGTGGTGGGTTCGTCCGCGATCAGCAGCCGCGGCGGCGCCGCGATGGCCATCGCCCCCACCACCCGCTGCCGCATGCCGCCCGATAGCTGGTGCGGGAACGCGCGCAGCCGCTCGACGGGCGACGGGATGCGCACCGCGGCGAGCAGCTCGGCGGCCCGCGCGGCGAGCGCGCGTCCCCGCAGGCGGTGGTAGAGCGCGACCGGCTCGCGCAGCTGCATGCCGATGGAGAACACCGGGTTGAGCGAGCTCATCGGATCCTGCAGGATCATCGCGATCCGCCGCCCGCGGATGGCGCGCATCTCGGCCTCGCTCTTGGTGAGCAGGTCCTCCCCGTCGAGCCGGACCTGGCCCCCCAGGATGCGCGCGGCCGGCCGCGGCACCAGGCGCAGCAGGCTCAGGCAGGTCATGCTCTTGCCCGAGCCGGACTCCCCCACCAGGCCGAGGGTCTCGCCCTCGTCGACCGTGAACGAGACGCCGTCCACCGCCTTCACGGTGCCCCAGCGGGTGACGATGTGCGTGCGCAGATCGCGCACGTCGATG
>DASZJM010000527.1:0-5662 GCA_035948165.1 Candidatus Methylomirabilota bacterium | reverse complement strand
GCGCCCTTGTAGCGCTCGAACGAGAACTTCACGTCCTCCGCGGTCACCGGCTCCCCGTTGTGGAAGCGCGCGTTCTTGCGCAGCGTGAACGTGTAGGTGAGGTGGTCCTTCGACTCCTGCCACGACTCGGCCAGGCTCGGGGTGTTGAGGCCGCCCGGCATCGGCTTCACCAGCGCGTCGTGGACCGCGTAGAGCACCATGAACGGGGTGCTGAACGCCTCGGTCTCGGCGGGATCGAGCCACTTGGGCGCGAGCGTCACGTGCAGGCCCCAGCGCATCTCGCCATCGGCGGCATGGGCGCACGGCGCGAGCGCGAGGACCGCGGCGGTGAGGAGCAGCGCGGCGAGCGCCGGCGGACGCAGCGCGAGTCGGGTCATGACGGTCGCCTCAGAAGATCGCGAGCGGGTGCGCGGGCGCGCCGGTGGCGCCCACCAGGCGGAGCGGCGTCGCGGTGAACAGGAACTCGTTGCGGCCTTCCTCGGCGCAGGCCTTGGCCAGCCGCTCCGGATCCGAGTTGTCGATGAGGGCCAGCCCCAGGAACGGAATCGCGAGGTGGGTGGCCATGCCGAAGCCGGGATAGCGGCTGGGGCGCTCGTCCATCATGTCCCACGAGATGCCCGCGATGTCCTTGGCCCGGAACCACTCGAGGCAGGAGAGGTGCAGGCCGGGGTGCTCGGAGACGCGCGGCTTCCAGTCCGGGTGCTCGGCCCGGAACTTCTCGTCGCCGCTGCGCACCACCACCACGTCGCCCGGCTCGACCTTCACCCCGGCGCGCCGCTCCGCCTCATCGAGCTCGCGCGGGGTCACCGGGTGGCCCACCGTGACGTAGCCCTCCTTGCGCCCCGCCGCGATGTCGAGGAAGACACCGCGGGTGGTGATCCCCCGTTCGAAGATCGGGTCGATCGGGCACCAGAGCGCGCCCTCGACGGTCAAGCTGTCCGCGAACGACCGGCCGTTGTAGAGCTCGCCGTCCCAGCCCACGTGGCAGAGCGCGTCGACGTGGGTGATCCAGAATCCGTGGTAGACCATGTCGAAGCGGTCGAGCACCACGTCCACCCGCTCGCGCTTCGACGGAAAGGTCATGTGGTACATGTACACCGGCCGCGGGATGACGTCTCGCGCGAGGGATACAGGGCGGCCCTTCTTGATCAGGCGCTGGGCCTGCTCCTGCTTGGCCGGCGTGATCAGGTTCACGGTGCCGAGCTGGTCGTCGTGGCCCCAGCGGCCCCAGTTGTTCAGCTCCTTGAAGTAGCCTTCCACGCGATCGCGGGTGGGCAGCGGGGCGTCGGCCATCGGACGGTCCTTTCTGGCGGTGCGGGCTAACGACGCCCCAGAAGGTAACACGGCGCGACCCGGGCCGGCGCGTCACGAAACCTTAGTGTCCCGGCGATCGGCCGGCAACGTCCGGCCGGTACGCTCGAGGCATGAGATCGAGCCCGTATCGACGCGTCCTCGTGGTGCTGGACGGGACCGACCGCGGCGAGCGACCACTCGCCTGGGTCCGCCATCTGGCCGGCCCCGGCGGCATGCTGCATCTGCTGATCGTCGAGCCGCCCGCGCGATCGGTGCGGGTGGACGGCCACGCGGTGGCCTTCGTCGACCAGCTGGAGGACTCCGCGCGCGCCGCGGCCCGCGCGTACCTGGAGCCGGTGGCGAGCCGACTCCGCGAGGACGGCCTGGCCGTCCAGACCCACGTCTGCGTCGGCGACGCGACCCGCATCGTCCCCGCCGCCGTCGACGAGCTGGAGGCCGATCTCCTCGTCCTGACCAGCGGCGCGCCGTCGTGCGCGCCGTCCACGCTCCCCATTCCGGTACTGACGAGCGGGCCCCGCTGCCGGCGGTCCGCCTGAGAGGCCCCATGCACATCAAGACCCTGCTCACCCGCCCGGCCATCACCACCGGGCCGGCCACGCCCCTCCGCGACGCGCACGCGCTGATGCGCCGTCGCGGCATCCGCCATCTCCCCGTCGTCGACACCGGTCGCCTGGTGGGCATGCTCGCCGAGCGCGACGTCGAGCGGGCGAGCGCCTCGAGCGTCCCGGAGATCGCGCGTCACGACTGGGCCGACGGCCTCGCCGGGCTCGTGGTGGCGGACGCGATGGCGCGCGGCCCCCTCGCGCTCCACGCCCAGACCGCGGTGGCGGAGGCGGCCCGTCTCGCCCGCGACCGCGGTGTGGATGCCTTGCCGGTCCTCGACGACGGCCTGGTGGTCGGCGTGGTCACCCGCAGCGACCTGCTCG
Source organism: Candidatus Methylomirabilota bacterium (assembly GCA_035948165.1). Lineage (GTDB taxonomy): Bacteria > Methylomirabilota > Methylomirabilia > Rokubacteriales > CSP1-6 > CAMLFJ01. The sequence continues at coordinate 3,422 of DASZJM010000527.1, read as the reverse complement.
CGGTCCTGAGCGGCCTGCTCGACCATCGCCATCCCACCGGTCTCGGTCACGTGCTCGCCGCCACCAGCCTGCGTCCGGGCGCCGCGCGAGCCCTCGGCGAGGCGCTGCGCATCGCGGCGACCACCGGCGCCGCGCTGACCGCGCTGCACGTCCGCGCCGCGGCCCGCCCGATCCCGGGGCGCGAGGAGCAGGAGCGCGTCGCGATCGAGCGGGTCCGGCGTCACGTCGCCGACGAGGCGATGGCCATCCTGCGCGCGACGGGCCGCGCCCAGGACGTGCGCTGCGAGGTGGCGGAGGGCCCGGTGGCGCGGGAGATCGCGCGGCGCGCGGAGGAGCTCGACGCCGACCTCATCGTGATCGGAGCGCCGGCGCGCCGCCGTGTCCTGGGCGCGCTGCTCCCGACGCTGGGCGATCGCCTCACGCCGCTCGCGCCCTGTCCGATGCTGACGATCCCCCGAGCGGGAGCGCTCGATGCGCGCGGCTGACCGGATGCGGCGGGAGCCGATCGCGGTGGCTGCGGCCGAGAGCCTCGGGCACGGCGCGCGCGTCCTCGCGCGCCACCGCCTCGGCGCGGTCCCGGTGGTCCGCGGGGACGCGCTGGTCGGCCTGCTCGACGCGGCGGACGTGGCCCGCGCGCATCCCTCCGCGGCCACCTCGCTCGCGATCGGCGAGATCCACGGCCGGCTCGATCGGGTGCGGCTCGACCGGATCGCGCGGCCGGATCCTCCCGCGGTGGGACGGCGCACGCCGCTCGCCGACGCGGTGCGCCTGATGCGGACCCGCCGCCTCGCCGCGCTCCCCGTCATCCAGGGGGACCGGCTGGTGGGCCTGCTCACCGACGACGACCTGCTGGAGCTGCTGGCCGCGCTCCTCGACGGGGAACCGCCTCCGAGCCGGCCGCGCGCCGCCTAACGCATCACCACCGCGTCCACCCCGCGCCTCGGGCTCGCCGCGGCCGCGCGCGTGGGGAATCCCATCCGGAACGCGAACGTGGGCTTCCAGTCGGGAGCCCCGGTGAGCCCGGCCAGCGTCGCGGCCGCCCGCGGCTCCTGCCCGAGCGCGCGCTCACGGTCCACCAGCTCGACCGGCTGGTTGATCGGCTGCATGGCGAGGCCGCGGCTCACCGCGAGCAGATGCAGGCGCTGCCAGAGGCGCCCCGCCCGCAGCGCCTGCACGCGGTCGTAGAGGTCGCGCACCGCGATGAAGCCGAAGAGCGCGCTGGTCGGCACCTGCACGTCGCGGGTGGCCGCGAGCCAGTAGCGATGGTTGGTCTCGGGCGACGGCGCCGGCAGCATCTTCGCCGCCGCGGTCGTCCAGGCGGGCAGGCCCGCCGCGTCGAGGGTGGGTCCGTCGCGCAGCCGCTGCACGTCGGCCCAGCGGTGGCGGAACCAGCGCTCGCTGTCCTCGATCATCCGAGAGTCTTCCACGATCCGCTCGGTGGCCGCGATCACCGCCGCGCCGAACTGGCGGCGCTCCTCGGCCGCCGAGTAGAGGAACAGGCGCACCTCGGGATCGTCCTTGAAGGTCTCCCACATCGCCTCGAGCACGGCGGGAGGAACCGGACGCGCCGCCTCGTAGGCCGCGCGGTCGGTGTGCCGGCGCCCGATGGCGTCGAAGAGCGCGTCCGGGCGCGGGCGCGCCGGGGCGAGATCGAGCACGGCGACCGGCTCCGGCCGTGGCGGTGACGCGGGCGCCGCGAGGGGGCCCGGGCGGAGCGTGACCGTCGCCTCGTAGCCGAGGGCGCGGGCCGCGCGCGCCATGTTCTCGATCGCGCAGCCGAGCCCGATGTGCATCTCGCGCAGGTAGGGATCGAAGGCGCCCAGGTGACGCGCGGTGTCGGCCAGCAGCGTCACGCGCGCGGCGCCCACCTGGAAGAGCCACGGCTGGGTGTTGTGGGGATTGGCCGCGAGGATGCCGGCCCGCACGAGCGCGAGCGGCCCTTCGGCGGCGTCGCCGCGCCACGTGGTCCAGGGCTCGAAGGCCGGGCCGCGGCCGGCCGCGAGCACGCCCTGCTCACGCGCACGCCAGACGACGCCCCCGGCGGCCAGGATCGTGACGGCGCCAGCCCCCCGCAGCCATGCCCTGCGATCGATCGCCATGCCGCTCGACCGCGAAGGTAGCACGCCGCGGCGCCGCCGGTTGACCGTCCCTCGCGGCCCGTGCTAGAACCGGGGCTACCTCTAGAGACCCCGGCTGACAAAAAGACCCCGGCTGACCGAACCGGCCTGGCCGACGCGAGGAGGCCCCCCGCCAATGGATCTCAACTACACCGCCGAGGACGTCGCGTTCCGCAAGCAGGTGCGGACCTGGCTCGAGCACAACATGCCGCGCCACATCAAGAATCTGGACGAGCGCCGGGCGTGGCATCGCCGCCTCTACGAGGCGGGCTACCTCGGGATGGGCTGGCCCAAGGAGTACGGCGGCCAGGGCGCGCGGCCGATGGAGCAGGCGATCGTGGCCGACGAGATGGCGCGCGTGGGCGCACCCGCCCCCACCAACGGCCTCGGCCTCGGGATCGCGGGGCCCACCATCGTGGTGCACGGCAGTGATTTTCAAAAACGCCGGTACTTGAAGAAGATCCTCACCGCGGAGGAGATGTGGTGCCAGCTCTACTCCGAGCCCAACGCGGGCTCCGACCTGGCCGCGCTGCGCACCGCCGCGGTGGACCGGGGCGACCACTTCGAGGTCAACGGCCAGAAGATCTGGACCAGCGGCGGGGCCAACGCGGACTGGGGCCTCCTCCTCGCCCGCACCGATCCCGCCGTCCCCAAGCACAAGGGCATCACCTGCTTCCTGATGAACATGCGCCAGCCCGGGATCGACGTGCGCCCGCTCAAGCAGATCACCGGCTCCTCCGAGTTCTGCGAGGTGTTCATGACCGGCGCGCGCGTCGAGAAGGAGAACATGATCGGGCGGCTCGGGGAAGGCTGGGGCATCGCCCAGACCACGCTCGGCTACGAGCGGGGCGGCCGCGCGCTGGCCCGCGTCACCACCTACGCCTCGCAGTACCGCCAGCTGGTCGACGCCGCGCGCCGCCTCAAGCGCAACGGCCGGCCCATCGTGGACGACGCGGTGACGCGGCAGAAGCTCGGGCGCGTCTGGGCCGACCTCGAGGTCGAGCGCTACGGCGCGCTCCGCACGCTCACCATGCTGGAGCGGGGCGAGCATCCCGGGGCCGGCGGCTCGATCACCAAGCTCTCCTACTCCGAGTTCGAGAAGCGGTTCATGGAGCTGGCCGAGGAGATCCTCGGCCCGTACGGCCAGCTCACCGACGGGGTGCCGGCGGAGTATCGCCTGGAAGTCGACACCGCGATCGGCGACCACGGCACCTGGGCCTACGCGTTCCTGTGGTCGCGCGCCGGCACCATCTACGCCGGCTCCTCGGAGATCCAGAAGAACGTCATCGGCGAGCGCATCCTGGG
>DASZJM010000526.1:0-1932 GCA_035948165.1 Candidatus Methylomirabilota bacterium | reverse complement strand
GCGGCGCCGAAGGTGGCCCAGTCCCACGTGAGCGCGGCGTCCACCAGGTAGAGGCCGGTGAGGTTGCTCGGGGGGTAGCCGGGCAGGCGGCCGTTGAGCGGCGTCCAGCCCAGGCGCATCGAGAAGAGGAGCTGGAGCATGATGCCGAGCCAGAAGCCGGCGATGGCCAGGCCGGACACGGTGAGGACGCGGAGGGCGTGATCGAGCAGGGAATTGCGCCAGAGCGCGGAGAGCACGCCGAGCGGGATGCCTACGAGGACCGAGACGAGCATGGCCACCACGGTCAGCTCGATGGTGGCCGGGAGGCGGTGGGCGAGGTCGTCCAGGATCGGGCGCCGGGTGAAGAGGCTCACCCCCATGTCCCCGCGCGCGAGCCGGGTAACGTAGTCGACGAACTGCGCGGGCATCGGCCGATCGTACCCGAGCTGATGCCGCAGGGCCTCGACCTGCGCGGGCGTCGCCGTCTCCCCCGCCACCAGCGCCACCGGATCCGAAGGCACCACCCGCGAGATCACAAACGTCACCACCAGCAACCCCAGCAAGGTGGGCAAGAACCACAAGAGCCGATGTAAAGCGAGCGCCAGAAGCCTCATGACAGGGTCGACCTACTCAGCGGGTCGACCGCCGGAAGGGGGGCGAAGCCCCCTCCGGGTCACCGAGGAGCCCCCCTCCGGGCTAATAATGCAACCAGCGGATCTCCTGCCCGTTGCCGATGGGACTGAAGCGGATGCCCTCGATGTTCTTGGCCCAGGGGCCGAAGTACTTGGTGTTGTAGATCCAGACGCCGGCGGCGTCGCTCACCACGATCCGGGCCGCTTCCTGGTAGGCCTTCTCGCGCACCGCGCGCTCGGTGGACTTGAGCGCGTTCTCCAGCAACTCGTCCACCTTCGGGTTCTTGTAGAAGCTCGAGGCCTTGAACGTGCCCCACTGGCTCGAGCTGAACATCTCGCCGATCCAGTTGTTGGGATCCGCGTAGTAGGTGCTGATCCAGTAGACGACGAGATCCGGCGAGGTCTCCGGCTTCTTCATGCGCTCGACCATCGCGGGCCACACCTCGCTCGTGAGCTTGGTGTCGAGGCCGAGCTTTCGCAGGCCGTTGGCCATGACGGTGGCGGCCTGCTCGGTCTGGCTGAAGCCCTGGAGGTAACCCACCGTGAGCGGCCGATCGACCTTGGCCTGGGCGAGCCCGAGCTCCTGCTTGGCCTTGTCCAGGCTGTAGGTGTAGCCCTTCACGTCGCGCGGCACGCCCCACATGTTGTTCGGGATCGGCACCGGGTTGCGCTCCACGGTGCCGCCGAGGATCTCCTTGTTGAAGCCGTCGTAGTCGAAGGCGTAGCTGATGGCGCGGCGCACGTGCACGTCGGTCAGCGGTGCGCGCTGGTTGTTGATCTGGAACATCATGATCCGCATCGACTCCGCCTCGACGATCTTGACGTTCGGCGCCTCGCGCAGGCGCTTCACCTGGTCGTTGGGCAGGTAGCCGCCGGTGCCCTGGTAGTCGCCCTTGATCATCCCGAGCACGCGGGTGTTGTCTTCCTTCACGAAGCGGAAGTCGATCTCGTCGATGGACTTCGGGCCCCACGGCATGAAATGCCCCGGGAAGCGCTTGGCGGTGAACCCGATCGCCGGGTCGTAGCGGTTCAGCACGTACGAGCCGGAGCCGGCCTCGTTGTTGGTGAGCCACGCCGCACCCCAGTCCCCGTCCTTCTCGTTCTTCTTGACGAGGGCCGCGTTGACCACGTGGATCTCGGGCACCACCGCCAGGAAGATGGCGGCGGGCTTGGCGAGGGCGAACTGGACGGTGTACCGGTCGAGCGCTCGGGTGGCGCCGGGGGCGATCATGGTGGCGATGAGGGAGGCGGCGCCCTTCTTCATGGCGAGGATGCGCTCGGCGCTGTAGCGCACGTCCTCCGCGGTGATCTCGGTGCCGTC
>DASZJM010000525.1:0-5346 GCA_035948165.1 Candidatus Methylomirabilota bacterium | reverse complement strand
CGCCGGCGGCCGATCATGGCGGGCAGGACGGCGCGGCAGCAGAGCACCGCGCCCCGCAGGTTCACGGCCAGCATCTGGTCCCAGTCGTCGAGCTTGGAGTCGGTGACCGGGGCGAAGGTCGCCACCCCGGCCGCGTTGACCAGGATGTCCACCTGGCGCCACTCGGCCAGGGCCCGGCGGGCCAGCGCCTCCACCGAGCCCTCCTGGCGCACGTCGGTCGGCACCGCGAGGGCCCGGCCGCCCGCCTGCTCGATCTCGCGGACCGCCCCGTCCAGCTCGGGGCCGGAGCGCGCGGCCAGCACCACCGCGGCACCCTCGCGCCCGAGCGCGCCCGCGATGGCACGCCCGATCCCCCGCCCGGCGCCGGTGACGACCGCGACCTGGCCGGCGAGCTTCAAATGAGCAGCCCGCCGCGGGCCCGGATCAGCTCCATGAACTCGGCGCGCGTCTCCGGGTTCTCGCGGAAGGCCCCGAGCATGGCCGAGGTGACCGCCTTGGAGTTCTGCTTCTCCACCCCGCGCATGAGCATGCACATGTGGAGCGCCTCCACCACCACCGCCACCCCGCGTGGCTGCAGCACCTCCTCGAGGGTGTGCGCGACCTGGGTGGTGAACCGCTCCTGCACCTGCAGGCGCCGCGCGAACATCTCGACCAGGCGCGGCAGCTTGGACAGCCCCACGATCTTGCGCGAGGGCATATAGGCGATGTGGCACTTGCCGAAGAAGGGCAGCAGGTGATGCTCGCAGAGGGAGTAGAAGTCGATGTCCTTCACCACCACCATCTCGTCGTACTCTTCCGTGAACAGCGCCTCGTTGAGCACGTCGTGCACGTTCTGGCGGTAGCCCGACGTCAGGTACTCCCAGGCCTTGGCCACGCGGGCGGGCGTCTTCTCGAGCCCCTCCCGCGTCGGGTCCTCGCCCATCTCCTTCAGCAGGTCGTGGATGAGTCGCTCCATCGTGAGGGCCTCACCTCCCATCGCCGGTCACCTCGCGGCCGCGGACTCGCCGCAGTACTCGAACACGTTGTTGGCCGTCTCCACCAGGGTCACGCGCCGGAGAACGCCCGGCGGCAGCGCGCCCTCGAGCCACTCCCAGAAGGTGCGGGCGAGGTTCTCCCCGGTGGTGATCACCCCCGCCAGCGCGGGGACGGTGGCGGACAGATCGTAGTGGTCCACCCGGTCGAGCACCGCGGTCTTCACCGCCCGGTCGACGACGCCGATGTCGACCGACATGCCGGTGACCGGGTCGAGGGCGCCCGACACCGTGACCTCGAGCAGGTAGTTGTGCCCGTGCTGCCGGAAGCACTGGCCGTAGACCTCCGCGTTCTCCGCGTCGGAGAAGGCGTCGTTGGCGAGGCGGTGGGCGGCGCTGAAGTGGTAGGCGCGGGTAACCGCGTAGGCGCTCATTCGCCGAGGTACTCGACGTAGAAGGTGGGATCCTCCCAGAGCCGGAGGCGGTGCAGGCGCTCCACCCCGAGCTTCGGTCCGAGCAGGTCCCAGATCACCCGCACGAGATTCTCGGTGGTGGGGATCGTGCCGGGCGGGAAGAGCGGGTCCTGGTTGAGGTCGGCGTGGTCGAAGCGATTGATCACCGCGTCGCCTACCACCCGCTTCAGCTCGCCCAGATCCATCACCATGCCGGTGCGGGGATCGATCGCCCCGCGCACCGTCACCTCGAGCGCGTAGTTGTGGCCGTGGGCCACCGTGAGCGAGCCGAAGGTGCCCGCGTTCTCCTCCGCGCTCCACTCCGGCCGCCAGTACCGGTGCCCCGCCGAGAACGTGAACTTCCTGGTCGCGTACACCATGCGGCTCAGCCTCCTCGCGCCCGCTGTCCCAGGCGGTCCATCGAGTGTACCGCGTGGAGGAAGCGCTCCGCGACGTGCCGCGGGGTGAACCCGAGCGCGCGGCGCCGTCCCTCCTGGCCGAGCCGACGGGCGAGCGCGGGGTCCGCGATCAGGCGCTCGATGAGCCCGGCGAGCGCGCCCGGGTCCCGCGGGGGGCCCAGCAGGCCGGTGACCCCGTCGAGCACGACTTCCGGGATCGCGGCGATGCGACAGGCCACCACCGGCAGCTCCGCGGCCATCGCCTCGAGGAAGACGATGCCGAACCCCTCCTGTACCGACGGCAGGCAGAACACCGAGGCGTTGACGTACTCCTCGGCGAGGCGCTCGCGGGTGAGGTCGCCCAGCAGGGCCACCGCGTCGCCCAGGCCCAGCTCGCCGTGCAGGCGGGAGAGCGCCGGCCACTCCGGCCCGCGCCCCACCACCCGCACCTGGATGCCGGGGATGCGCGCGCGGAGGATGCCGGCGGCGCGCATCAGGTCCTCGATGCGCTTGCGGGGATACATGCGCGCCACGCAGAGCACCACCGGGGCGGCGCGCGCGCGCCGCGGGGCCCGCCAGAACTGGTCGTCCCACACCTCGAGATCGATGGGCTCCGGCACCACCGCGATCCGCTCCGGCGGCACCCCGTACTCGCGCTGCGCCACCTCGGCGGAGTAGCGACTCGTCACCATGACGAGGTCGGCGCGCGTCACGTTGCGCCGCTCCCAGCGGGCCTGGACCGCGAGCAGCGCGCGCACGCGCCCGCGCTCGTTCTTGAGCTCGTCCGCGATGATGCCCTTGAGGCTGGCCACGAACGGCAGGGTGCGCCGGCGGGCCCACAGGAACCCGTCGAGGTCGACGCCCAGCACCAGGTCGGTCTCGCGGGGCGGGCGCAGGGCCACCGCCGCGTTGTAGAGCCAGCGGTCCAGGGTGTGGAAGCCGGTGCGACGGCCGAGCGGGCGCACCGTGACCTGATGGCCGAGCTGGGTCAGACCCTGGGCCAGCCCGGCGATGCCGACGAAGGTGCCGCTCCCCTCCAGCGGATTGAGGGGAGTCGAGGAGAGGACGGTGACCCGCAGAGGCTATCGCCCCAGGAACCGGGGCGCCCGCTTCTCGAGGAAGGCGCGCGTGCCCTCCCGGTAGTCCTCGCTGTCGAAGGTGGCGATGCCCAGGTCGCGGAGGTGCTCCCGGTGGGCGTCGCTGATCCCCTCGAAGATCGCCTGCACCTGGGCCTTGGTGCCCCGCACCGACAGCGGCGCGTTGGCCGCGACCTTCTTCAGGTACTCGTAGGTGTAGGTCTCGAGCTCCGCCATCGGCACCAGGCGCTGGATGAAGCCGATGCGCAGCGCCTCCTCCGCCTCCACCGTCCGCGCCGAGTAGAGAATGTCCTTGGCGTAGGCTGGCCCCACCAGGTCCACCAGCTGGTGGACCGGATCGAGGCCGTAGATGATGCTGAGCCGGGCGGCGGGGATGCCGAACTTGGAGCCCGCGGCCGCGAAGCGGAAGTCGGCGGCCATGGCCAGCGCCATGGCGCCGCCCATGCAGTAGCCGAACACCATCGCGACCGTCGGCTTCGGGCAGAGCCGGATCGAGGAGTAGGCGGCCTCGGTCTGCTTGTTGTAGTTGAGCGCGGTGGCGGTATCCTTGCGGTTCTCCTGGAACTCGGAGATGTCGGCGCCGGACGCGAAGGCGTCGGTCCCCGCCCCGCGGTAGACGACGGCCCGCACCGAGTCGTCCTTCGAGAGCCGCTCGGTGACCATCGCGATCTCCGACCACATCGCGAGGCTGATGGCGTTGCGCATCTTGGGCCGGTTGAACACGACAGTCGCGATCGGACCGTCCTGCTCGACCAGGATCTGGTCGCTCATGTGGTCGCTCCCTTGGGCGGGATGGGGGTCACGAGCGAGTAGTCTAGCGGACGGCCGGGGGGACTTCAACCGCCTCCGGGCTTATTTGGCGATGACTTACCGCCTGCGGTAGGATCGAATCATGATCTCGATCGCCCGCCGGTGCCGCCCGTGACCCTCGCTCTCTTCGGGATCGCGGCGGTGGTGTTCAGCGTCCTCCTGGGGGTCGTCCACACCGTCTCGGAGCGGCGGCAGCAGCGCCGCATCCAGCAGCAGTGGCAAGAGCGGGAGCGCTCGCTCAACCGCAAGCCCTGACCGCCGGGGGGCCTACCCCCTCCGATCGAAGACGCCCTTCACCCGCTGGACGAGCTGCTGGATCTCGTCTAGATGACCGTCCTGCTCCAGGACCGCGAGATCGATCCCCGGCTCGCGATGCACCACGTTGCCTCTCCGGAAGAGGACGAAGTACCCTTCCATCCCGCGCTCGATCCACTCGACCACGAAGTCGCCCCGGGTCTCCGAGATCGCCCGGCGCAGATTCATGGCCGCCGACTCCTCACGCGAAGGCCACAGCTGCTCTTGCATCGCCACTCTCCTCGCTGGGCGGAATCTACCACTTCCGCCGGTGCGGAGTAGGGCGGGACGTTACGACAACGTGACCTACGAGGTCAAGTCCCTCCGGGCCCGGCGCGCTCGAACCAGCGCCGTCGGGCCGGCACCGACACCCATTCGAGCCGCGGCCACCAGAGCCCGGTGAGCCGGCCGCCGTAGACGCATCCGGTGTCGAGACCCTTGCACCGCGGGAGGTCGACCTTTCCCCGCTGCGCCCAGTGCCCGAAGATGACGGTCTCCGGGCCTGGCCAGAAGTCGAACCAGGGCCGGCCGTCGACGATACGGATCTCGGTGAGCTCCCTCCTCGTGCACTCTTCGGGACGCTTGCCCGGCGCGATGCCCGCGTGGACCAGGATGTAGCCGTCCTCCCGGATGAAGAGCGGGAGCGACTCGAGCCAGGCCAGCCATTGTCCCAGCGAGGCGCCGAGCTGCTGCCGGACCACGTCGAGGGTCGCCGACCGCTCGCCCTCGAGCAGCGCCACCTCGTGATTGCCGATGACCGTCCGGGCGTCCAGGCGGCGCGCCAGCTCGAGGACGCCGGCGCTGTCGGGCCCGCGGTTGATCAGATCGCCGCAGAGCGCGAGGCGATGCCGGGCCGGGTCGAAACCCGAGACCTCGAGCAGATCGCGCAGCTCGGCGGCGCAGCCTTGCACGTCACCGACGAACAGCACGTCCCGCATGCCATCGTGATAGCACGCGAGCGAGCCCGCCGCGAGGCGATCAGTTCCTGAACACCTGCTCGGGCCGGACCGTGACCGCGCCGTTCATCGCCTCGCCCACCGCCGCCGCGTCCGGCCGCGCGGTGCGGATCTCGAGGGCACGGCCCGGCTCGCCCGGTCCGCTCACGCATCCGAGGCATCCGACGCCAACGACGATCGCCATCACGACTCCGCCGATGTTCATGGCCGTCCTCCTCCGAGACTGGTGAGGCTGGCGGAGACTGTCGCAACCTAGATGCCTGGACGATTCGACGACAATCCGGCCTTCGCGATCGAGAAAAGGGCGGGGCCGGCATCTACCCGCCGACCCCGACGGAAGGAACTACCGTGTAAGCAACGCCGCGCTC
>DASZJM010000524.1:0-5720 GCA_035948165.1 Candidatus Methylomirabilota bacterium | reverse complement strand
CTCAAGCCGCACGTCATCCCGATTCCCATCGCGCAGGCCTCCGCGGAGGGCGGGGAGGTGGCGGAGGCGCAGGTCGGCCGCCAGCACTACCCGCTCTCGGTGGACCGGGTGCGCTACGTGGGGGAGCCGGTCGCGGCGGTGATCGCGATGACCGCGGAGGCCGCTTCCGACGGAGTCGCGGACGTGGAGGTCGACTGGGAGCCGCTGCCCGCGGTGTCGGACTCGTTCGAGGCCATGGCTGACGGGGCGCCGCTGCTCTTCGACGACGCGCCCAAGAACATTGAGCACGAGAACACCATCAAGGCGGGCGATCCCGACGCCGCGTTCAAGGCCGCCCACAAGGTCGTCAAGCAGCGCATGAACAGCCAGCGCCTGTCCGGCATCCCGATGGAGACGCGGGCGGTGATGGCCGCGCCCGACTTCGCGAGCGGCGGGCTCACGGTGTGGTCGACCCACCAGGCGCCGCACGTGCTGCGCGGCAGCCTCGCCGCAGCACTCAGGATGCCGCAGAACCAGATGCGGGTCATCGCGCCCGAGGTGGGCGGCGGCTTCGGGGTGAAGTTCGGCACCTACCCCGAGGACGTGGTGGTGGCGGCCCTGGCCCGGCTGCGGCGCACGCCGCTGCGCTGGGTCGAGAGCCGGGTCGAGCACATGACCGGGACCACTCACGGCCGCGCGCAGATGACCGACCTGGAGGCCGCGGTGGACGCGGAGGGCCGGATCCAGGGGCTCCGGATGCACGTGGTGGCCAACATCGGGGCGTATCCCGTCTTCACGTTCATCCCCGACCTCACCCTGATGATGGGCGTCGGCGTCTACCACGTGAAGAACGTGGAGCTCAAGAGCACGTGCGTGTTCACCAACACCACGTCGGTGGCGGCCTACCGCGGGGCGGGCCGCCCCGAGGCCGCGTACTACCTCGAGCGGCTCGTCGACTGCATCGCGCTCGAGCTGGGCAAGCCGCCGGAGGAGATCCGGCGGGTGAACTTCATCCCCCCGAGCGCGTTCCCGTACGCGGCGCCCACCGGGCAGAACTACGACAGCGGCGAGTACGCGAGGGCGCTCGCCAAGTGCCTCGAGGTGTCGAAGTACACCGCGCTCCGCGCCGAGCAGCGCCAGCGCATCGAGAAGCAGGACCGGAAGCTGCTCGGCATCGGCATGGCGTGCTACGTGGAGATGTGCGGCTTCGGCCCCTACGAGAGCGCGATGATCCGGGTCGAGCCGAGCGGCACCGTGACCGCCTTCACCGGCGCCTCCGCCCACGGGCAGGGGCACGAGACCACCTTCGCCCAGCTCATCGCGGACTACCTGGGCGTGGATTTCGACCAGGTGGTGGTGCGGCACGGCGACACCTCGAGCGCGCCCATGGGCTTCGGCACCGGCGGCAGCCGCAGCCTCGTGGTCGGCGGCTCGGCGATGGTGAAGGCGGCCGAGAAGGTGCAGGAGCGCGCGCGGCGCATCGCGGCCTCGATGCTGGAGGCCGCCTTCGAGGACATCGTGGTGACCGACGGCAAGTACCACGTCAAGGGCGCGCCGGCCAAGAGCCTGGCCCTGGCCCAGATCGCGGAGAAGGCGTACGGGGAGGGGCTCCCCGCCGGCATGGAGCCCGGGCTCGAGGCCACCGAGTACTTCCGCCCGCCGCAGCTCGTCTATCCGTTCGGTGCCCACGTGGCGGTGGTCGAGGTCGACCGCGACACCGGACGGGTCCACCTGCGCGACTACGTCTCGGTGGACGATTGCGGCACGCGCGTGAGCCCCACGCTGGTCGACGGGCAGGTGCACGGCGGCATCGCGCAGGGCGTGGCCCAGTCGATGCTCGAGGAGGTGGTCTACGACCGAGACGGCCAGCTCGTGACCGGCTCGCTGATGGACTACGCGATCCCGCGCGCCGAGGATCTGCCCTTCTTCGTGACCGACCAGACGGTGACCGTGTCGCCGTTCAATCCGCTCGGGGCCAAGGGCATCGGGGAAGCGGCCACCATCGGCTCGACCCCGGCTCTCGTCAACGCGGTGGTCGACGCGCTGAAGCCGTTCGGGGTGCGCCACCTCGACATGCCGCTCCGCCCGGAGCGGGTATGGCGCGCGATGCAGAACGGCAAGTAGCGCTACCGCACCGGCGAGACCCGCCGCACCGGAGGCTCCTTGGTCGGGTCGATCTCGACCCGGGTGAGGAGCGGTCGGATGTTCCGGCCCTCGGCCAGGATCTCGGCCACGAACGGCCGGGCGTCGTTGATCGCGCCGACCGCGGTCTGCACCGCGAGGGTATACGGCTCTCGCACGGTGCCGAACATCAGGTGGAAGTGGTGGTGGCCGGCCCGGTTCGACGTGTTGATCGACCGGCCGACCGGGCCCTCGCCGTACCACGAGAGCTCGAGCTTCCCTAGGGCCGGGCCGGGCGTGACCGAGGCCAGGTACACGTGGACGTCCTCGGCGGTCTGCCCCTTGTTCCAGACTCCGAGACTCACCTGGACTCCGGATTCGTCGTAGCAGCCGTCGCAGTGCGGGTCGAAGACGATCGCCAGGTTCGGCTCGGCGGCGGTCCGATGGGCGAGCGCGCGGTCGCGGCGGCCGATGGCCTCGTCCCGCTCGCGGATCGATCGGTAGGCGCCCTCCAGCACGAGCACGATCAAGAGCGCGAGCCACCCGATCGCCCACTCCCGCCAGGTGAACGGGGGCAGGCTCGGGAGATGCCAGCGCTCCGCCACGTCGGCCGGCAGCTCGGCCCGGACGCGCAGGTAGAGCGGCAGGAGCGCGAACGCGACCACCAGCACGACACTCCACGGGCGCCAGAGGACGTCGACCCAGGCCTGCAGGCGTGACGTGGCGCCAGCCATGGTGTCCTAGCCTAGCCCTGGATCGCGTCGGGCGCTATCGCGGGGGCAGGAGCTTGGCGCGCGTGGCGGTTGTTCGTTCCCGCGTGCTCCCCGCCGAGGCCGGCCGGTCGATGTCTTCGGGCGGGGATCCTTCGCCCGTTGGCGTGTGGAGGCGGCGGAGCCGCTCCCATAACCGGACCCGAATCCTGAAGACTCGCCAGCCGGCCTCGCGTCTGCCCTTCATGTCTCTTCGACGGAGCAAGGGACGTGCCGCGCCCGCGTCGAATGGGTCGGGCGCAAAGCCTCGGTCTTCGGCTCGCCACGAGGGAGTCACCGCCGGTCGCCGGTAAAACCGGCGCGGTCACCTCTTCCCGTCCGGCCATCGCGTGTTGCACCGTCTTCGAACCTGCGCCAGAATGCCGCGATGGCCGAAACCCCGCGCGTCCCCCTGCGCCGACGGCTCTTCCTCCTGGCCGCCGCGGGCCTCGTGCCGGTGGTCATCATGTCGGGGCTGGGGCTGTACGCGCTGGCCCGCCAGCAGCAAACCCAGGCCGAGCGCATCGGCCTCGAGCTCGCGCGCGCCCTGGCCACCGCGGTCGACGCGGAGCTGCGCAGCTCCATCTCGGTGCTGCAATCGCTGGCCACCACCGTGGAGATCGACCCCAAGAACCTCGCCGCCTTTCGCCAGGAGGTGCGGCCGGTTCTCGAGACGCAGCCGACCTGGGCCGGGCTCTTTCTCGCCGACCCGTCCGGCCATCGGCTCGTCGACAGCCGCTTCCCGTTGGGCGCGACCCTTCCCACGATCTTCGAGTCCACCAGTTTCGAGCGCGTCGTCCGCACCCGTGCCGCCACGGTGGGCGGGCTCGCGCGCGGGGCCGATGGGGTCATACTGTTCGCGGTGCGGGCGCCCGTCCTGCGCTCCGGCCGGGTGGAGTATGTCCTGACCGCGCTGGTCAAGCCCGACGGCATCCTGAACGTGCTCACGCGCCAGCGGGTGCCCCCCGACTGGATCATTTCGATCTTCGACGCGAACGGCCTGCGGGTCGCCCGCTCACGGGCCCACGCGGAGACCCTCGGCGGGCGGGCGTCGGAGAGCCTGCAGGCCCTGCTGGCCACCTCCGCCTACGAAGGGGTGGGGCAGACGACGGATCTCGAGGGCGGTCGCAACTACGCCTCGTTCAGCCGGCTCGGGGACTACGGATGGACGGTGGCCCCCGGCATCGCGGCAAGCTTCGTCGAGGGAGTCGCCTACCGCTCGCTCGCCATCTACGGCAGCGGGATCCTCCTCTCGGTGATGCTGGGTCTGCTCGGCGCCATGGTGGTGGCCCACAGCATCAACCGGCCGATGGAGGAGGTGCGTGACATGGCCAAGGCGGTGGGCCGGCGCGACCCGCTGCCGTCGCTCACCACCCCGATCCAGGAGATTCACGACGTCGCCGACGCGCTGACCGTCGCCGCGCGGGAGCGCGCCCGCGCCGAGACCGACCGGGAGCAGCTGCTGCGGCGGGAGCAGGACGCGCGCGCGACCGCGGAGGCGGCCAGCCGAGCGAAGGACGAGTTCCTCGCGGTCCTGTCGCACGAGCTGCGCACGCCGTTGAACGCGGTCTACGGCTGGGCGCGCCTGCTCCAGTCCGGCCAGGTCCGCGGCGACGCGGAGGTCCGCGCCGTCGACGCCATCGTCCGGAACGCCAACGCCCAGGTCCAGCTCATCGACGACCTGCTCGACGTCTCGCGGGTGATCTCGGGCAAGATGCGGCTCGAGGTCCAGCCGGTCGATCTGCGCGGGGTCGTCGAGTCGGCCCTCGACGGGGTCCGCCCTGCCGCGGAGTCGAAGAGCATCCGGATCCAGACCGTGCTCGATCCGACCGCGCCGATCGCGGGCGATCCCAACCGCCTCCAGCAGGTGGTGTGGAACCTGCTGATGAACGCGGTGAAGTTCACCCCCAAGGGCGGCCGCGTCCAGATCCATCTGCAGCGGGTCAACTCCCACGTGGAGATCGTGGTGAGCGACACCGGCGAGGGCATCGCTCCCCACGTGCTGCCGACCATCTTCGACCGCTTCACCCAGGCCGACAGCTCGAGCACGCGGGCGCACAGCGGTCTCGGCCTGGGGCTGGCCCTGGTCAAGCACCTGGTGGAGCTGCACGGCGGCAGCGTCAGCGCCCGGAGCGCGGGAGAAGGGCAGGGGGCGACCTTCGTGGTCGCGCTGCCGCTGTCGATCGCGAGCATCCCGCCCGGCGCGGCGCTCCGCCAGCATCCCACCGCGTCCACGATGGAGCCGCTGCTCGCGAGCGTGCGCCTGGACGCGCTCCGGGTGCTGATCGTCGACGACGACCCGCAGGCGCTGGAGCTGGCCTCCACCATCCTGGTGAGCGCGGGCGCCGACGTGAAGACGTGCGCCTCCGCGCCCGACGCCATGGCGGTGCTCCAGACGTGGCGTCCCGACGTGCTGGTCTCCGACATCGAGATGCCGGGGGAGGACGGGTACGCGCTGATTCGCAAGGTCCGGGCCCTCGACCCCGGGCGCGGGGGCAACACCCCGGCCATCGCGCTCAGCGCCTACGGCCGCGCCCAGGACCGGACCCGATCCCTCACCGCCGGCTACAGCATGCACGTGCCGAAGCCGGTGGATCCGGGCGAGCTGACCGCGATCATCGCGAGCGTCGCGGGCCGCTCGTTCCCGACCGCGGCGGGGTAAGCGCGATGGATCGGCGGACCGCGCTCGGAGTGCTGGCTGGCGGTGTCCTGCTCACGCCGCTCATCACCGCGGCGCAGTCGGAGAAGGTGTGGCAGGTCGCGTTCCTCACCGGGGGGGCGCGCCCGCCCGACGGGCTCCCGCCCCTGGCCCTGCGTCAGGCCCTCCAGGAGCTCGGCTACGTCGAGCACCGGAACGTCGCGTACGTGGTG
>DASZJM010000523.1:0-4332 GCA_035948165.1 Candidatus Methylomirabilota bacterium | reverse complement strand
ACCCGGTCCTGGGTGGTGGCGCGGATCCAGATGCCATACGTCCCGTACTTGAGGAAGAGCCAGAGCGCCCCGATGATGGCGGCGGAGAGCCCAGCGATCACCAGGCGGTACCAGGGGTAGTCGAGGTAGAAGAGCGGGAAGTGGCCGCTCACCGGCTCCGGGATCTTGCGGGCCACTGGCCCGAACTGCCAGAGGGCGTAGTTCTGCAGCACGAGCGAGAGCCCGAAGGTGGCCAGGATGGTGGTGAGCGGGTCGCGCCCGACCAGCGGCCGCAGGGTGGTGATCTGGATGACCGCGCCCAGCAGCGCGATCACCACCGTCGCCACCAGCAGGGCGAGCCAGAAGCTCCCGGTCGCCACCACCGTGGTCACCCCCACGTACGCGCCCAGCATGAACAGCTCGCCGTGCGCGAAGTTCACCACGTCCATGATCCCGAAGATCAGGGTGAGCCCCGACGCGACCAGGGCCAGGATCATGCCGGTGACGATCCCGTTGATGGTCTGGATCAGGATCTGGTCGAGGATGATGGGCACGTCCTAGATCCCCATGTACTGGTGGATGACCGCGCTGTCGGCCCGCAGATCGGCGGCGGCGGCCTGGTGGCGCACCGCCCCCTTCTCCATGAGGTAGATCCGCTGGCACGCCTCGAGGGTGAGGGGCACGTTCTGCTCGACCAGGAGGATCGCCACGCCCTCCTGGTGGAGCGCGTCGATGATCTGCCGGATCTGGGAGACCATGCGCGGCATGAGGCCCTCGGTGGGCTCGTCGAGCAGGATGATCTTGGGCTCGAGCATCATGGCCCGCGCGATCGCCAGCATCTGCTGCTCGCCGCCGGAGAGCGTGCCGCCCGCCTGGTCGCGCCGATCGGCGAGCACCGGGAAGTACTGGTAGACCTTCTCGAGTAGCGCCTGCTTGCGCGCATCGTCGAGGCCGGCGCGATCGAGGCCGGTGCGCAGGTTCTCCATCACGGTCAGCAGGCGGAAGATGCGGCGGTCCTCCGGCACGTACCCGATGCCGAGGCGGGCGAGGCGGTGGGGCGCGAGGCCGGTGATGGCCCGGCCCTCGTAGCGGATCTCGCCCTGGCTCGGGCGCACCAGGCCCATCACCGTCTTGAGCGTGGTGCTCTTGCCCACCCCGTTCCGGCCGAGCAGACCCACCACCTCGCCGGGACCGACCTCGAGCGAGACGCCGTGCAGGATGTGGCTCTTGCCGTAGTAGGTGTGGATCCCCTCGACGGTGACGAGGGCCGAAGCCGGGGAGGCGGCGCCGCTCACGTCTTGAGGTAGACCTCCAGCACCCTGGGGTTGCGCTGGATCTCGGCGGGCGTGCCCTCGGCCAGGACCTCGCCGTAGTGGAGCACCGTGATGTGATGGCACAGCTCCATGACCACCTGCATGTCGTGCTCCACGATCAGGATGGTCAGGTCCTTCGAGATGCGCCGCACCAGCTCCATGGTGTCGTGGGTCTCGCTCGCGCTCATGCCCGCGGTGGGCTCGTCGAGGCAGAGCAGCTGGGGCTCGGTGGCCAGCGCGATGCCGATCTCGAGGTTGCGCTGCTCGCCGTGGGAGAGATTCGCGGCGAGCTCGTCCGCCTTGTCCCGCAGGCCGACCGCCTCGAGCGCGGCCTCGGCCCTGGCCAGGATGTCGCGATAGGCGCGGTGGTGGGTGAGCAGGGCCCAGCTGTGCCGGCGGGACTGGGCCGCGATGCGGACGTTCTCCAGGGTGGTGGCATTGGGCAGGATGTTGGTGATCTGGTACGAGCGGGCGATGCCCTTCTGGGAGATGTGGTTGGGCGGCAGCCCGGTCACGTCTTCCCCGTTGAGGCGGACGCGGCCGGCGGTCGGCCGCAGCACGCCGGTGAGGCAGTTGAAGAACGTGCTCTTGCCCGCGCCGTTGGGCCCGATGATGGCGCGGATCTCCCCGCGCCGGACTTCCACGTTGACATCGTTGAGCGCGGTGAGACCGCCGAAGCGGACGGTGAGACCCTCGGTGCGCAGGATCGGAGCCCCGGCGCCGCTCTCCGCCGCTGCCGCACCCCCGACCGCGGAGGCCGCGAGGCGGGAGGCGGCGCCGGTCGACTGCTCCGCCGTCACTAGGCGAACTTGCAGGCGGGCGGGAAGATGGTCTTCTCCTTCGGGATCACCTCCAGGATGTGGTGCTTGCCGTTCTTGATGTCGAAGAGGAACTCGCTCAGGAAGGCCTGGTGGTCGTCCTTCCGCAGCGTCTTGTCGCCCTGGGGGAAGTCGTCGCCCGCCTTGACCTCGAGGCCCTCGAGCGCCTCGATCAGCTTCGGGGTGTCCTCGCGCCCCTTGAAGCCGGACTTCTGGATCCCGAGCTTGAGGAAGTTCATCGCTTCGAAGTTGGACTGCACGTAGCGGTCCGGCAGCGGGCCCGAGGGGTCGATCTGCTTGAGCCGCACCACCGCCTCGTCGAAGAACTTCTTGTGGGCCGGCGTGTTGAGCGGGCCCTCCAGCACCGGGAGGTAGCGGTTGATGCCCACGAAGCCCTCGATCTTGTTGCCGAGCGCGGGCAGGTTGGTCGACTCCGCGATGGCCCCGTCGCCCGCCCACTTGTACTTCCGGGTGAGCCCGAGGTCGTAGGCCTGGTTGCCGATGGTGACCCCGTCCTTGCCGAAGAAGATGCCGAAGAAGCCGTCGAAGGAGCCGGTGATCTTGGAGAGGAACGCGGTCATGTCCGCGGTGCCGAGCGGGATCCCGGTGGTGCCGACCACCTCGCCGCCCGCCTTCTTGATCTGCTCCGCGTACGCGTCCTTGGTGGACTGGCCCCACGAATAGTCGGCGTAGGCGAGGTGCCACTTCTTACCGAGCTTGCTGACCAAGTAGGGGGCGAAGGCCACCGCCTGGGCCGGTGCGTAGTCGAACGGCCGGAAGGTGTAGCGGCTGCACTTGCTGGTGGTGATGGTGGTGTCGAGGCACACCCCGATCATGTTGAGGATCTTGTGCTCTTCCCACACCGGCAGGCAGGCGATGCAGACGTTGGAGAGGAAGCCGCCCTGGTGGGCGTCGATCTTGTCCTCCACCACCAGCTTCTCCGCCTTGCGTTGCCCCACGTCCGGCTTCGACTCGTAGTCGGCCACGATCAGCTCGATCGGCCGCCCGTTGACGCCGCCCGACTTGTTGATGCGGTCCACCGCCATCTGGCTGCCCACCAGCGCGGTCTTGCCCCCGGCCGCCGCCGCGCCCGAGAGGGGCTGGAGCGAGCCGATCTTGTAGGGCTTGGCCTGACCGAAGGCGTCGCGCCACGGGGCCGGCACCAGCATGCCGGAGCCGAGCGCGCCGGCCGCGGCCGCGCTCAGGCCGAGCCACCGCCGCCGGGTGATCTTGCCGCCATACCAGAACTCCTGCTCGTTGCCGTGATTGGCCATGGGGAGAGCCTCCTGTTGTTCTGTAATCGAGCCGCTCAGTGGGAAGTTCCCGCCACCGCGGCCAGCGATTCCTCGAAGACCTGCAGCGTGCGGGCGACCTCGGTCTCGGTGTGGACGAGCGAGACGTAGAACTTCTGCGCCGCCTTCACGACGCCCCGTACGAGCATCTCGCGGGTGAACGCGGCGTGCCGGTCGCGGTCCGCACTGAGGGTGGCGCGGTAGTCGGTGATGGGCCGGTCGGTGAAGTAGATCTCGAACACCGGCGCCTCCCCGGACACCTGGGCGGCCAGCCCCGCCCGCCGCGCCGCCGCCTCGAGCCCCTGCTTGAGGCGCGCGCCGGTCGCGAAGAGGCGCTCGTAGGTCCCCGGCTTGCGCAGCTCGGCGAGGGTCGCCAGCCCCGCCGCCGCCGCGATGGGGTTGCCGTTGAGGGTGCCCGCCTGCTGCACGAACTCCCCGGTCCCGTCGAGATCGTGCGAGAAGTGCCGCATGATGTCCCGCCGCCCGGTGACCGCGGCGAGCGGGAAGCCGCCGCCCACGATCTTGCCGAAGGCGGCCAGGTCGGGCACGACCCCGTAGTACTGCTGCGCGCCGCCGTAAGCGAAGCGGAAGCCGGTGACGATCTCGTCGAAGATCAGCGGGATGCCGTGCCGCGCGGTGATCGCCCGCACGCCCTGCAGGAAGCCCGGCTGCGGCACGATCAGGCGCTGGAACGGCTCCATGATCACCGCGGCGAGATCGTGGTGGTGCGCCTCGATCATCGCCTCGGCCTCGGCGAGGTCGTTGAACGGGGCGACCAGGACCTCGCCCTGGATCGCGTGCGGGATGCCCGCCGAGTCCGGGGTCGGGGCCGGGAACGCCTTCGGCTCGCGCGGCCCGACGCTCATCAGGGAGTAGTCGTGCACCCCGTGGAAGCCGCCCTCGAACTTGAGGATCTTGTCCCGCCGGCGA
>DASZJM010000522.1:0-1885 GCA_035948165.1 Candidatus Methylomirabilota bacterium | reverse complement strand
ACGGTGGGCGGCGCGCTGGTCGCGGCCAACGCGCTCGCCCTCCTGGCCTCGCGCCGATTGCGCCTGCTATAATCCCGCGCACGCTTCATCCAGCCCGCGCACGCTTCACCCAGGAGGAGAGGACGACATGGCCGACGTGCTCACGGTGGTGGCGAAGATCCGGGCCGCGAAGGGCAAGGGCGACGCGCTCGCCGCGCTCCTGAAGGAGCAAGCCGGGGTGGTGCGCAAGGCGGAGCCGGGCTGCCTCGCTTATCGCCCGCACCGCTCGACGAAGGACCCCGACCTCTTCATCTTCTACGAGCAGTACAAGAACGACGCCGCGTTCGACCTGCACCGCAAGGCGCCGCACCTGGCCGCCTATCGGGAGCGGCGGGAGAAGGAAGGCCTCACCGAGGGGCCCGCCGAGGTCGAGATCTACCGGTCGATCACCGACTAGGCGTCCGGTCGCCCAGGGTGAGCCCGAGCAGGCGCAGCGCGGCCTGCAGCTCGGGCTGGGCCGGATCGATCCGTCGCGTCGACGGCCGCCGGATCACCGGCCGCGCCCCCGGCCGCTCGAAGATCGCCCAGTTCCGGTAGCGATCCCCGAAGCGCGACCGGTAGGCGATGCCCGCGAAGCGCGGCCGGCCGCGCCGGTCGCTCAGCGCGTAGAGGTAGCTCGAGATCTCCTGGGTGAAGCGGCGCGGCGCGGTCTGCCGGATCGCTGCGCCGTCGAGCTCGCGGATGCGGTGGCGCACCAGGGTGGCGGCCAGCGCCGCGTGCAGGTGCGCGAGCGAGGCCGGCGCGCCCACGTCGCAGAAGCGCCCGAGCACCGACGCCTCCCCCACCACCCGCCCCTGCAGCCACGATCGCGGGAGCCGGCCCGCGGGCCGGACCGCCTCCGGCCCGTCGATCCGGGCCAGCTCCGCCAGCACGTGAGGATCGGGACGGAAGCGGGCCAGGGTCTCCACGAAGCACGCCTCGAGCTGCGAGGAGCCGTAGAGCACGCGGTAGGTGCTGCGGGCGTCGTCCCACCGGTTGCCGAAGGTGCCGTCCTCGCCGGCGATCTCCCAGGCCGGCCAGGCCCACGGGTTGGGCTTTCGACCGACGCGCAGGATGCGGGGCGGCGCGGTCGTCTCCTCGAGGTCGCTCATCCTCCGACGACGAAGGCGCGGGCCGCGGCGATGATCTCGGGGCCGACCTCGGCGATGTCACCCTCCCGCAAGAGCCGCGCGGGCGAGCGATCGCCCAGCTGGGGATTGAGGCCCTGGAACCACGCCTGCGCGACCTCGTCGTCGTCGCGCTGGCTGATCAGCCGGGCCACCTGGAAGGCCAGCCGCAGGCGGGGCGCCACGCCCGGATCCTTCGGTCCCCGGCCGCGCGCGCCCCACTCGTGCACCGCGCGCGTCTCGGACACCCGGGCGACGTAGGCGACCAGCTTGGCCCCGAGGATTTCGGTGAGCTGCCGGGCGACCGTGGGGAAGGGCGCGCGGATCGCGTCGTCGTGCGCCTGCAAGTCGGGTCGGGGACGAGCGGACCTGGTGGCCATTGGGAGGCCCTCCTGCCCCAAGCATACACCATGTGAATCACAAGGCAATCACAGACGAACGGCAGCCCAACCGGCGCGGGCTAGTCGGAGCCCGGCAGCTCCTTCCGGAGCGCGTCGGCCAGGCGCGCGTACTGAGACCGGCGGTTGTACAGCTGGGCCGAGACGCGGATCAGCCGCCGCGGCGGCGAGGGCCAGCGCATGATCGGCACCTCGATGCCCCAGCCCTCGAAGAGCCGGCCCTGCAGCGGATCGCGCACGCGCCAGCCCTTCTCCACCGTGCGGTTGTCGGGCAGGCTGACGCTCGCGATCGAGCCGATCATCTCCTCGGGGCACGGCGGCGGCGTGCCCACCGCATCGCAC
>DASZJM010000521.1:0-4748 GCA_035948165.1 Candidatus Methylomirabilota bacterium | reverse complement strand
TGGTGAGCCGTGGTGGGATCGAACCACCGACCCCCTGATTAAAAGTCAGGTGCTCTACCAACTGAGCTAACGGCTCGCGCTTCGATCCAACTCCGGCTGACGCGAGAGCCGGAGTCTACCACGACGGCGCCGGCTACTTGGGCAGCTTGGCCGCGAGGACGTCCACCTTCTCGATGGCGGGCGGCTTCGCGAGCAGCTCGCCCGCCTTCTGCATGAGCGCGGCGGCGACCCGGCCCGAGAGGTGCGCCTGACGGCCCGCCTCGTCCGGGAACGCGTCGAAGATGCCGAAGGTGCTCGGTCCCATGCGGAGCGCGAACCACGCAGTGGTGGCCGGTTCGGCCTGCACGATCGACAGCCCTCCCTGGAGGAAGGTCTCGACCTCCTTCTCCTTGCCGGGCTTCGCCTCGAGCCGTACGTACAGCGCGCAGCTGACCATGGTGTTCTCCTTTCCGTTCGGCCTAGCTACTTCTTGGCCGGGCGCGTGAGCGGGGCGACCACGTCCG
The DNA here is from genome assembly GCA_035948165.1 of Candidatus Methylomirabilota bacterium. Classification (GTDB taxonomy): domain Bacteria; phylum Methylomirabilota; class Methylomirabilia; order Rokubacteriales; family CSP1-6; genus CAMLFJ01. Next base: position 4,245 of record DASZJM010000521.1, on the reverse strand, counting down.
CCATGGTGGGCGGGGTGGCCGCGTCCTTGTAGCCGGAGAGGCGCTCGTAGATCACCGCAGCCGCCTCGTGGAAACCGCCGGGCAGGCCCGCGGCCTCGAAGGCGGCCGCGATCTCCTCCATCTCGCCGACGAAGCGCCACGCCTTGCGCGCGTTGTCGCGGGCGGCCGACTCGGATCGCTTGGGCAGCTCCGGCTGCGAGCGGCGCCACTCCGCGAGCAGTGCGTCGTCCACGCCCTCGGAGGCGGCGAGCGCGCGGATGGCCATCAGCAGCGCGGACGAGCCCTTGGTGTAGGCCGCGTAGGCCATCTTGAGCGCGGAGGCGGCGCCCGCGCCGTCGCCGATCGCGATGGCCTCGAGCGCGCTCGGCTCGAACAGGGCGGCGGCGCGCTTGGCCTCGCGGCCCGAGAGGTAGAGGCGCGTGGAGCCCGCGCTGCGCGGCGGCGGGCCGATCAGCCCTCCGTCGACGAAGGTGGCGCCGCCGGCCTCGACGGCCGCGCCGATCGCGCGGGCGGTCGCGGGCGCGACCGCGTTGGCGTCGACGAAGAGGCCGGTGAAGCGGCGGCCCGCCACCTCGCGCGCCAGGTCGAGCGCGGCGTGGGGCGGGCACACCGAGACGATGACGTCGCTCGCCGCCACGAGCGCGTCCACCGTGCCCGCGTCCTCGAGGCCGGCCGCGCCGGCCCGCGCGCGGCTGCGCACGCTGCGCCCGGCGGAGGCCCAGAGTACCCGCCCCCCCGCGGCCACCGCGCAGGCGCCCACCACGCTGCCCATGTCCCCCGGATGCAGGATCCCGATCGTCGGCATCGTCCTCTCCTCAGTCGTCCTCGCCGGCGAGATGCGCGAAGCGCCCCGACGAGCGGCGCGGCACGGGCAGCTCGTCGGGGCCGTGGATGGCCTTGATCTCGATCTCGCGCACCAGATCGCCCAGCAGCACCGCGATGAGACCCAGCATGGCGAGGAGAGGCGAGAACAGCAGAGCGGCCAGGATCCACACGAAGAAGCCCTGGACTCCTCGGGTGGCGCCGCCGACGACCCCGACGAAGACCGCGCCCGCCACCCAGCCGGCGAGCAGCAGGACGAGCCAGGGATACGCGATCAGCAGCGTGGCCACGGACGGCATGGTACCGCAGTCCGCAAGGAAGGAGGAGGACTACGGAGCGTGGCGACGGGCGGCGGAGGCCGCCCGGGAGGGAGCGGTCAGTCGCTCAGCGGGCGGCGGTGCTGGTCACGACCGCGGTGTCGTCCACCGCCGGCACTTCCGCGTCGGCCATCAGGAACATCGCGAGCAGGAAGAACGTCACGAGCACACCGAATCCGATCGTTGCGCGCTTCATGCGGGGGCGGTCTCCGGACGCAGGGCGCGGACGATGGTCCGCAGCTCCCGCGGGTTGATGGGCTTCTCGAGCAGGCGAGCGCCGAGGCGGAGCGCTTCGGCCTGCGTGTGGGGTCGGGATTCGGCCGCGATCAGGATCAGCGGCAGGGTCGGGCTCGCGGCCCGCAGCAGGTGCACGAGGTCCCAGCCGTCCTCGGCGAGACCGTGGGCGGGCGGCAGGTCGAGGTCGACGATCGCCAGGTCGACGTCGCCAGACTCCATGGCGGCCACCGCCTGCGAGGCGCCCTCGGCCGTCTCCACGAGAAGGCCGCCGCCGCGGAGCGCGGCGCCCAGGCCCTCGCGGCTGTGACCGTAGGGATCGACGAGCAGGATCCGGCAGCGGCTCTCCGTCTCAGCTTCGCCGTTGAACCCGATCGTCGCCATTGTCGTCGCGCTCCGGTCCATCCGTAGGCAACCCGAATGCCACCCATCGAGCGCCGCCGAGGGCGACATGGAAGATTCGGCATTCCGATCAGTTAGGTCTCCGACCGCCCGGCGCGGCTGGACACTCCGCGTCACTCCGCTGACAGTTGTTGTGTAAGCGTTACATCGAAACGAGTAGTTTTTACTGTCTGGCGCGGACTTGGGCGACAGCCGAATTCCTCTCCGAGTGAGGCGAGCCGCGCCGCTCTCACGTATGATTCGTGGCGAAAGGAGGGTCCACGCTATGCGCGTGCTGCTGGTGCACCCGAGTCCCCTGATGTACTCCGAGCTCTACCTGAGGCTCGAGCCGCTCGGCCTCGAGCGGGTGGCCGCGGCGATCCGCGCGGCCGGCCACGAGGTCCGGCTCCTCGATTTGCAGATCTTCAGCCACGCCGACTACTGGCGGGAGCTCGAGACGTTCGCCCCGCAGGCGGTGGGATTCTCGGTGAACTACCTGGCCAACGTGCCGGAGGTGGTCGACCTCGCCAAGGAGACGAAGGCGAAGCGGCGCGAAGCGTTCGTGTTCGTCGGCGGCCACAGCGCGTCGTTCGTGGCCGCCGAGTTCCTCGAGCACGCGGAGGGTGCGATCGACTGCATCGTGCGTGGCGAGGGCGAGGTCATCGCCCCGCGCGTGCTGGAGGCCATCGGCGACCCGAAGCTCGACACCCTGCCCGGCGTGGTGACCCCGACCGGCGCGGGCCCGAGCCCGACCCTGCTCGACAACCTCGACCTGCACCTTCCCGCGCGCGACCTGGGCCGCAAGCGCCACAAGTACTTCATCGGCGTCCTCGACCCCTGCGCCTCGGTGGAGTTCACCCGCGGCTGCCCGTGGGACTGCTCGTTCTGCAGCGCGTGGACCTTCTACGGGCGCAGCTATCGCAAGGGCACCCCGGAGGCGGCGGGCGAGGACCTGGCCCGCATCCGCGAGCCCAACGTGTTCATCGTCGACGACGTGGCCTTCATCCACGCCGAGCACGGCGACGCGATCGCGAACGAGATCGAGCGGCGGCACATCCGCAAGCAGTACTACCTCGAGACCCGATGCGACGTGCTGATCAAGAACCAGGAGCTGTTCGCCCGCTGGAAGCGCCTCGGGCTCTTCTACATGTTCCTCGGCATCGAGGCCCTCGACGAGGAGGCGCTCAAGTTGCACCGCAAGCGGGTGACCCTCAACGAGAACCTGCGCGCGCTCGAGATCGCCCGCTCGCTCGGGCTCACGGTGGCGATCAACATCATCGCGGACCCGAGCTGGGACGAGGCGCGCTTCGCGGCGGTGCGCGACTGGGCGCTCACCGTGCCCGAGGTCGTCCACCTCACGGTGGCTACCCCCTATCCCGGCACCGAGCTCTGGCTGACCGAGTCGCGGCAGCTCACCTCGCGCGACTACCGGCTCTTCGACGTCCAGCACGCGGTCCTGCCCACCAAGCTGCCGCTCAAGCGCTTCTACGAGCTGCTGGTGAACACCCAGTCCGTCCTCAACCGCAAGCACCTGGGCTGGGGCGCCCTCAAGCTCTACGGCGGCGCCGCGCTCCGGGCCGCGTCGCGGGGCCAGACCAACTACCTCCGGATGCTGTGGAAGTTCAGCACGGTGTACAACACCGAGCGCCAGTACGCCGACCACCTGAAGCCGGTGCGCTACGAGATGAAGCCCCCGCGGCAGCTGCTCGGGGCCAAACCGACCAAGCAGGACCTCTACATCCACATGCCCGCACCCGTCCACTAGGGCGCAGTGGGGCGGGCGGAGGCCGAGACCGTCATGTAACGGTTACACGGACCGTGTAATCTTTATAGTCTCAGATAAGCCGGACGCGGCCGGTCTCCCCCTCCGAGGCTCGATGCCGCGGATGACGCGTCGCCCAAATAGAGGCGGTACCTACCCAAACTGGACGCTCCCCGCCGGCACTCCCCCGCCGTTGAATATGGCTTACTTGTTGCTCTCTCGGCAGTCTCGCATTCGTGCTGATAGGTTGGCCAACGTCCACAAAGGAGGCGGTTTTATGCGACAGATGATGAAGATCGGCGTCCTGATGCCGGCGGCGGTGTTGCTGGTGTCCGGGTGCGCCACCAAGGACTGGGTCCGTGAGCAGTTCACGAAGTCGGACGCGGTCATCGATCAGCGCTTCGTGAAGGTTGAGGGCCAGGTCGACGGGGTGAGCACCGAGGTCAAGGGCGTGACCACCCAGGTGAAGAGCCTGGAGGGCGCCGTGGCCGAGGCCAAGGGCCGCGCTGATGCCGCGATGACCAAGGCCGAGGGCGTGGACACCCGCCTGACCCGCCTGTGGTCGAACCGCTACAACCAGAAGACGGCCGACACCCTCGAGGTCTACTTCGGCTTCGACAAGGCCGAGCTGACGGACGGCGCGCAGACCGCGCTGGCCGGCGTGGTCAAGGAGCTGCAGGGTAACCCGACCTTGATCGTGGAGCTCGGCGGCTACACCGACCCCAAGGG
>DASZJM010000520.1:0-3758 GCA_035948165.1 Candidatus Methylomirabilota bacterium | reverse complement strand
GGCGATCGTCTACGGCAGCACGAGCGGCCGCGCGCGCCTCGACGAGGGAGAGGCGCACGTCCGCCACGCCATCGAGCTGCGGCCGACGATGCCGCTGCCCTACTACACGCTCGGCTCCATGCGCCTGGCGCGCGGGCAGTATGCCGACGCGGAAGCGAACCTCAAGCGCTACATCGCGATCTCTCCGAGCTTGAGCCAGGGGCCGGCGCGGCTCGCGCTCGTCTATCTCGTGGAGGGTCGAACCGCGGATGCGCTGCCGCTCCTTCGGCGGGCCCGACAGCTGAGCGGGCTGCCGCCGAGCGCGGGCACGACGGCGCCGATCTCCGGCGGCGCGACCGCGGTCGATCCCGCGTTCGTGGAAGCGGTCAGGATGATGGGAGACCGCTGGGAGGATCTCGAATACCTGGGCCAGGCGCTGGTCCAGCAAGGCAAGGACGCCCAGGCGGTGCTGCCGCTCGAGGCGGCCTCGGCGATCGCCCCCGGCGCGCCGGGCCCCCGCTTCTGGCTGGCGCGGGCCTACGAGACGATCGGTCAGGCAGATCGGGCGCGGGAGCAGCGGGAGGTGCTGCGCCGCCTCGATCCGCAGGCGGCCGCCGGGCTCTCCGTCCGGTGAAGCCAAGAGGATCGACCTCCGCGCAAGTGCCCGACATGATTCAGAACTCTTGCGGACCGGGCATTAACCGCTATAATGGCCGCGCTCGCATCTACCCGTTCGCCCAGCTCAAGGAGGAGAAGCCGATGAGAATGCTGCAACTACGCCGGGTCATCACCTCGATTGCCGTGTTGGCGCTGGTGCTCCCGGTGACCTCGGTCGCCGATGCCCAGTCCAAGGGCACCATCAAGATCGCCACCCAGAGCCCGCTCTCGGGGGGCCAGGCCGTCCTCGGGGAAGGCATCAAGCTCGGCGCCCAGCTGGCGGTCGACAAGATGAAGGGCAACCTGGAGAAGATGGGCTACAAGGTCGACTTCGTGCCGTTCGACGACCAGGCCAAGCCCGACGTCGGCGTCGCCAACGCCAAGAACATCATCGCCGACAAGGACATCATGGTGATCATCGGCCACCTGAACTCGGGTGTCGCCATCCCCTCCTCCGAGGTCTACAAGGAAGTCTCGCTGGCGATGATCTCCCCCGCCAACACCAACCCGGTGGTCACCGACCGCAACTACCCGAATGTGAACCGGGTGTGCGGGCGGGACGACGTGCAGGGCGTGGTGGGCTCCGAGTTCGCGCACGGCACGCTCAAGATCAAGAGCGCGTACATCGTCCACGACAAGACCCAGTACGGGCAGAGCATCGCCGAGTTCTTCAAGGCGGACGCCGAGAAGAAGGGGGTCAAGGTGGTGGGCTTCGAGGGCACCGAGGAGAAGTCGAACTTCGACCCGCTCCTGACCCCGATCAAGGCCAAGAACCCCGACCTCATCTACTTCGGCGGCATCTATGACCAGGGCGCGCCGTTCTTCAAGCAGGCGCGCGAGAAGGGTATCAAGTCCAAGTTCATGGGCCCGGACGGCATGGACTCCTCGGACCTGACCAAGATCGCGGGCAAGGCGGTGGTAGGCATGAACTACACCTCCGCGGCGGGCCCGGCCTCCGCGCTGCCCAAGGCCAAGGCCTTCGTCGACGACTTCAAGAAGAAGTTCAGCAAGAACCCGGAGCCGTACGCGGCCGAGGCCTACGACGCGACGGTCATGGCGATCAAGGCCATCGAGGACGTCGCCAAGACCGGCAAGATGAGCCGGGAGGCGGTGTCGGCCGCGGTCCGCAAGGTCAAGCTCTCCGGCATCACCGGCGAGATCGCCTTCGACGGCAAGGGCGACCGGCTGAAGGCCCAGTACTTCGTGCTCTCGGTGGCGAGCGACAACCCGGAGAAATGGGGCGACAACAAGATCATCAAGCAGCTCACGATCGCGCCCCCCGCGGTCAAGTAGCCACGCACGCGGTCATCGGCGGGAGGGGCGGAGTCGCGCCCCTCCCGCCCACCCCCGCCTTCCCGCCCACCGCCGATGGACTTTGAGATCCTGATCGGCATCTTCCCGCAGGTCCTGATCGACGGCATCACCCTGGGCTTCATGTACGCCCTGATCGCGCTCGGCTACACCATGGTCTACGGCGTGCTCGAGTTCATCAATTTCGCCCACTCCGAGATCTTCATCATCGGGGCCTTCGTCGGCGTCGAAATATTGCTGTCCTTCAAGGCGGCGGGCTGGCTCGACGTGCTGCCGTGGGCCCTGGTGCTCCTCATCATCCTGGTAGCGGGGATGCTGGTGAGCGGGGTGGTGGCAATGGTGATCGAGCGCACCGCCTACCGGCCGCTGCGCCACGCTCCCCGGCTCATCCCTCTCATCTCCGCGATCGGGGTCTCGTTCTTCCTCCAGGACGTGATCCGGCTCTTCGAATCGCTCTGGCGCAACTCCTTCAATCTCGTCTACCCCACCATGGACGTGCTCAACCACCGCTTCGAGCTGACCGACACCATCGACGTCTCCGTCAAGTCGCTGGTGGTCATCGTGGCGGCCCTGCTCATGCTCTGGGGTCTGCACACCCTGGTCAACCGGACCAAGGTGGGCAAGGCGATCCGGGCGGTCGCGGAGGATCAGGCCGCCGCGTCGCTGATGGGCATCAACGTGAATCGGATCATCTCGCTGACCTTCCTCATCGGCGGGGCGATGGGCGGGGGCGCGGGAGTGCTCTTCGGCGTGCAGTACAGCCTCATCAACCCGTATACCGGCTTCATCCCTGGGCTCAAGGCCTTCACCGCCGCGGTCCTCGGCGGCATCGGCAACGTGCCGGGAGCGATGCTGGGCGGGCTCGTGCTGGGACTGCTCGAGGCCTTCGCGGCCTCCTACCTGTCGCTGCTCACCGGCGGCGCCTTCGGGGCCGAGTACAAGGACATCTTCGCGTTCTCGATCCTCATCCTGATCCTCATCTTCAGGCCGAAGGGCCTCCTGGGAGAGATCGTTCGCGAGCGGGCATGATCAAGGACCTCCTCGATCGCCCGGGACCCGCGACCGCGCTGGTGGTCGTGCTCCTGCTGGTCACCACCTGGGGCGTGACCTACAGCCCCCGCTCGATCGTGCTCTTCATGCTGTTCCAGGGCTCGATCCTCCTGCTCTACTTCGCCCGGATCCCGACGCCGCTGAAGGCGGCCCTCACCATCCTCACCCTGGGCGTGCTGATGCCGCTCCTCGGCACGATCAACGCGTACTACATGGAGATCGCGATCCAGGTCGGGATCTTCGTGGCCCTGGCCCTCGGGCTCAACATCGTGGTGGGGCTGGCCGGTCTGCTGGATCTGGGCTACGTCGCCTTCTTCGCGGTCGGCGCCTACTCGTGGGCGATCTTCGGCTCGCCCCAGGCGAACCTGATCTTCGGCGGAGAGCACTTCCCGCTCGGCCCGTGGTGGTTCTTCGTGTTCCTCTTCGTGGGAGTGGCGGTGGCGGCGGGGGCGGGCATCCTGCTCGGCCTTCCGGTGCTGCGGCTCCACGGCGACTACCTGGCCCTGGTGACCCTCGGATTCGGCGAGGTGATCCGCGTGCTGGCCAACAATCTCGACAAGCCGATCAACTTCACCAACGGCCCCAAGGGCATCACTCCGATCAACCGGCCGCCGATCTTTTTCGCCCCCCTTCTCCGATCGCTGGGGATCGACCCCGACCCCAACGTGATCTACCCGCTCTACCTCTACGCGCTCGTGCTGCTGATCGTGGGCGCGACGGTGCTCGCGAACCGACGCCTGGAGGACTCCCACATCGGGCGC